>DOFA01000007.1 GCA_003532195.1 Clostridiales bacterium | reverse complement strand
GTTACAATTTTAGTTTACCACAACAATTGAAAGTTGATCAAGCCATGGCGGAAAAGGCTGTGGAGATGGGGAAAACTATAACTATTATTGCCACTGTTGCTTCAACACTAGGTCCGAGCTGCCGACTGATTAAATCTATTGCTCAACAAAAAGGTAAGGAAATATATATAAACTCCTGCCTTGTAGATGGCGCGCTTGAAGTACTTATGAAAGAAGGAAATAAAGAGAAACACAACCTGATGGTTGTTCTGGTCAAGCATTTTTGTAACAGTACAACCTACATTTTTAAGAACGACATCGAGCTTCATAAGGAGTCTGATAATTATTGTATGAATGTGGCCTGCCATGGTTGTACCAGCCATAGGCAAATTCTTCAATAGATCTTGTGAGCTCTTCGTCTGTATGGTAGCAATGCAATTCTATAAGCTCATTTTTCAAGGTATTATAATAACGCTCCATGGGGGCGTTATCGTATGGATAGCCAGCCTTACTCATGCTCTGCTGGATTCCCTGTGATGCACAAAAATCAATGAACTCCTGCGATGTGTACTGGCTGCCTTGATCACTATGCAGCAGAAGCTGCTGGCATTTCGGCTTTTGCGATTGTATAGCCTTTTGCAAGGTTCGAATTGCCAGGTCACTGGTGATCTTTTTGTCCGTGATGCTCGCAACTACACTGCGATCATGAAGGTCAATAATCGTACAGTTATACCGCTTGCTGCCATTGCTAAGAAATAAATACGTAAAATCAGTGCACCACTTATGGTTGATTTCTTCTGCTGTAAAATTTTGTTGCAACAGGTTTGGAAATACTTTATGGGCATGTCCTTTACAATAATTTGGCTTACGCCGACGAACCACAGCCAGCAGACCAAGCTCTCGATTCATGTACCGATGCACGGTTGGACGGCTGATTCTCATTCCTTCACGCCCCAGGTAGACCCGCATCGTGCGATATCCTGGCACGCCATTATAGGCATGATAGATGTCCTTGATCTTTTGCAAAATTCTTTGTTTTTGTTGCTGATACGCCGCCTTTCGTTGTGCAAGATAGTTGTAATAAGCGTTAGGGTAGATATTCATCCGGCGGAATAACCACCGTAAGCCAAATAGTGGATGATATGTTTGGATAAATCGATAAGCCGTTAATCGATCTCCTTCGCGAAGAATGCTGCAGCTTTTTTTAGGAAAAGCACTTCCTTCTGGGCCTCTTCAAGTTCCTTGCGTAACCGAAGATTTTCTTTCATGTAATCATAGTCAGATTGGGCTTTAGAATTATTTTGGCATTCATCGCGAAATTGTTTTACCCATTTAGAAATGGCGGCTTTTGAAACTGTATATTCTTTTTGCAAGCTGACGAGTGTACGGCCTTCTTCTAAATGCAGGCGTACAATTTGTTTTTTGAACTCTGGATCATAATGTTGTGACATAAGGCAATCCCCTTTTCTAAGATAATTTGATTATATCTTATTAGGTTGCCCTGTTACAATTTTAGTTTACCACAACAGATGGAGGTGATGCCCAGTGAGCTATGATTATTTAAAAGGCCGCAAGTGCATGGTCTGGACATTCATGGGCAATTCCAGAATGTATCAGGCACTTGCCGCATATGGAGACCGCCTCTCACAGGTAGGTCTCTTTTCTTTTAAGGTATCGCGCACCGGTATCATCACAGAAAGCGGCGTGGCCATTTCCAATATGATGACCTACATCAACCGATGGCCGCACATTAAATGGCTGCTGACGATATCCAATGATGGCACAAACAGTATCTTTGCAGCGCTCCGCGATAACACCGACGGTGCTCAGGATACTTTCCTTTCGGAGATCGTTCGCATTATGGAAAAATATCCGTGGTGTGACGGCATCGACATCGACCTTGAGAAAGGCGACGGATATTCCACGCACGCTGCCTCTACGGCGATGTTTCGGAATATCTATAACACGGTAAAAGGCTATGACAGCAGTAAACTCATGAACATCTGCTTGCCGGGTATGAATTCCATTAACGGCTCAGTCGGCGGCGAAAACTGGTGCGTTTACGGCGACCTCAACGCTTACTGCGATACGGCGGCCATCATGAGCTATGGCATGGCGTGGGCGGGCTCTGCTCCCGGAGCCGTCTCTCCAAGGGACTGGCTGGAGGGCATATACGACTATGCGGTCACGGTCATGAATCCGGAGAAGATATTCTTCGGCCTTCCTGCATACGGCTGGAACTGGCAGATTTATGACCTTCCCGCAAACCTCGGTAAAACCTATCGCGGCACGTCAAATACCTACTATGCAGCAAAAAATTGGATGACCGGGCAATATAACTTTACAGACGATGCTCCACCGCAGCCCTTCATCCCGATCCTCGCATATTGGGATGATTATGATATGGTGCCTTGGGCACTTCCGCAGGTCTACGACTTCATGGAAGGCAGGGATGCCACAAGCTATGAGTATCCTTTGATGAACGGAACCTATAACAGGCGGCATTACCTGACGGCTTACAGCAAAGAGCAACACACAGAGTTCGGCACCATCTATGTGGATGCGGATGGAACGACAAGCTCCTACTCCGGCATCGTATCCTTTGAAAACGGTGTAGCCACTCTCGGTGACGCTGGCTCTGCCACATATACCTTTTCCGTAACAAGCGCCGGAACCTACGACATCGCCATCCGACTCTGCTATCCCTTCTGGGATAAAAACGGTATCTATGTTTCGNNATTGACGGCAACACGACGCATTTTACGGAAAGCAGGCTCTGGTGGCCATATTGGAGAAGCACCTTCTGGACGACGCTCGCCAGCAACATTTCGCTATCTGTCGGAACGCATACTATCGTGATATCCGTAGATGTAAAAGGCGTACAGTTTTATGGCTACCGTGTTTGCAGCAGCTTTTCGGAGGCTCCCTCCGCAGGCACTGCGACCTTTACGCTCTCTCCACGCCACTTTATCGACGTGGACGGCAATGAGTGTCAGCCGGATAGAGCTTTCAAACTCACCTGCGAAATGCTGAGACGAAAGCCGGACTCTGCCCTCATCTGGTATGAGGATTTCCGGGACTACGGTGTGCTGCAAACAAACTACTGGACGACGCTTTCAGGCTCTTGGACGGTATGGCGTGAAGATGAATATTCCGAAAGTCGCGTTTACTCCCAGCTTGACGGCTCCGGAAAGCTCGCATGGCAATACGATGGTTTTTCCGATATTCACCTGCGGGCAAGGCTGGCTTTTCCTGCGACAGGAAGTGGCAAGGCCGGAGTATTCTGCGGGGATCTGTTCTGCTGCCTGAATTATGATTCTCAGGCTGTGGAGCTTTATAACGGCAGCACGCTCCTTGGCAGCTACAGCCAGACCATAGAGCGGACAGCAAACGCCGACCTTCGTACCGATCCATCCATGTACACGGTCGAGATGCGTATCCGTGGGAATAAGGTGCGTGTTTATTCCGGTTCTTCCTATACGCTTCGCTTCACGGCTACGGTCAGCGGCTTTTCCGGAGGCTATGCCGGATACCGATCAGATAACCGGACGGTCTGCGAGCTGCTCCGCCTTGGCGATGCGTGGACTTACGAGCCATACGAACGCTTTGATGTTACCTTCCCGGACGGCACAGTTACGCAGTATGGCAGGATCAGCCGGTCGAACGCCACGTGGGATACGGAATTTCAGGTGTTTACGCTGACCTCGGATATCGAGGAGGATGCGACACGCAGCGAGAGCATTTCGCTGGATTATGAGTTCTACCACTCCCACGAGCTTGATCTGACCTGTGGCAACGATTATATGGTAACCATCACGCCAAAGGATATCGACATCTGGATAGCAAGGCTCTTTCTCGGAGACGCAGACGGCTTTTCCATCCTCTACTATCAGGATGTGGATTCCCTCGTTTACTGGGCAAACGAAGCGGCCTACCGCTGGGGAGTGAGAGGCTTTGCCATGTGGTCGCTGGGACAGGAGGATATGCGACTCTGGGAGGCGCTGCCAAAACAGATATAACTTCATACACGGATACAGTTCATGAAGCTGTCTGCAAAATGCAGGCGGCTTTTATTTTGCACAAAGGAGGGATTTTCTCATGAAAGAATTCTGGAACACGATCCAACTGGTATTTGCCGCTGTCGGAGGCTGGCTTGGCTATTTCCTTGGCGTCTGTGACGGGCTCTTGATTGCGCTGGTGATCTTTGTGGTCTGCGACTACCTTACCGGCATCATGTGTGCCATCGCGGACAAAAAACTCTCAAGCGAGGTCGGCTTTAAGGGAATCTGCCGCAAGGTGCTGATCTTCCTGCTGGTGGGCATCGGAAATGTCATTGATGTTCAGGTGCTCGGACATCCGGGAGTGCTTCGAACTGCGATCATCTTCTTCTACCTGTCCAATGAAGGTCTGTCGCTGACAGAGAACGCAGCACACCTTGGCCTGCCGGTACCGGAGAAATTAAAGGAGGTCTTGGAGCAGCTCCACGACCGTCACGATGAGGAGGAAAAATAACATGACAAGAAAAGGAATCGACGTCAGTCATTGGCAGGGAACCATTGACTGGAATAAGGTCAAAAAGGCCGGTATCGAGTTTGCCATCATCAAAGCTGGCGGCTCCGATGCCGGTTTTTATACGGACAGCAAATGGGAAGCAAATTACAAAGGTGCGAAGGCTGCCGGTATCCCAATCGGCGCTTATTACTTTGTCGGAAAGGACTGCGTGACTGCTGCCGCCGGAAAAGCGGATGCGGAGCGCTTCCTGCAAATCCTGAAGGGTAAGCAGCTGGAATACCCGGTCTATATGGATAACGAAGCGCAGCCTGCCTCTGCCAAGGCCGGTATCACTGAGGCCACCATTGCTTTCTGTGAAACGATGGAAGATGCGGGATACTTCGTCGGCATTTATGGCTCCGCTGTTTCCGGCTTCAAAGAACGCATGGACGACTCCAAGCTCACGCCCTACGCTCACTGGGTAGCACAGTATGCCAGCAAATGTTCTTATAAGGGCGACTACGGCATCTGGCAGTATTCTTCTAAGGGCTCTGTTGACGGCATCAGTGGTAATGTGGATATGGATTACGCCTATGTGGACTATCCTGCCATCATCCAAAGCGGCGACTTCAACGGTTATACAAAGGCAGCGTCTGATGACAGCAAGCCTGCCACTCCTACTCCGGTCACTCCGGCAAAAACCGTAGATGAGCTGGCGCAGGAAGTGCTGGACGGCAAATGGGGAAACGGAACCGACCGCAAAGAGCGCCTCACCGCAGCCGGATATGATTATTCTGCTGTGCAGGCAAAGGTCAATGCTCTGGTGAAAAAGCAGGAATCTACTCCTATCTACTACACCGTGAAAAGCGGCGATACCCTCTCCGGAATTGCTAAGAAATACGGCACTACGGTTTCTGCAATCCAGAAGCTCAACCCGACGCTCATCAAAAATGTCAACCTCATTCTGACCGGCTGGAAGATCAGAGTGAAATAACTGAATATCCAATCTGCTATGCCTGCGAGTGTTCTTCGGAATGCCCGCAGGCTTTTTTTATTTTTCTCCGCTCAAAACGGCAGTTCATCTCCAGTGGAAACTGGAGGTGGATATGTTATGCCAAACGAAAATACAAATGTTCAATCTGGATATTTTACACAGGAGCGGATTCAGGGCGATCTGGACTATAGCCGAGCGCAGGACATCGCCAAAAAGATGCTCGATGACGGCCTGATTTCTGTGGCTGAATTCAACAAATTAACCGCCATCAATCGGGAAACTTTCTCTCCCTTGTTCGTGGAAATAATGCCAGAAATACCTTGATATGTAGCGGCTTTAGAGTGATGTATAGACGTACGGAAAGGAGGGACTTCCCTTGAAAAAAGTAACAAAAATCGCGGAAGCAGCGAACACAAAAGTCAAGCTTAAGAAGATCAGGGTAGCCGCCTACTGCCGCGTCTCCACAGATTCCGATGCACAGCTTGAAAGCCTTGAGGCTCAGAAGACGCACTACGAAACCTACATCACTTCCCGTGATGACTGGGAGTTCGCTGGACTCTATTACGACGAAGGCATCACTGGCACCAAGAAGGACAAGCGCCCGGAGCTCCTACGACTCATTGACGACTGCAAGGCCGGTAAAGTGGACTTTGTTATCACAAAATCCATCAGCCGCTTCAGCCGGAACACAACGGACTGCTTAGAACTGGTAAGAAAACTGCTCGCCCTGCACATTCCGATTTATTTTGAAAAGGAAAACATCAACACCGGCTCAATGGAGAGCGAGCTGTTTCTGGCAATTCTCTCCAGCATGGCCGAAGGCGAGTCTGTTTCCATATCGGAAAATAACAAGTGGTCAATCCAGAAGCGCTTCGAGAGCGGCACCTATAAAGTCAGCTACCCACCCTACGGCTACGATTGGGATGGTGAGCAGATGATCATCAATCCGGAGCAGGCGGCTGTAGTAAAAGAAATCTTCGCGGCGCTGCTCTCCGGCAAAGGTACCCACGCCATCGCGGACGACCTGAACCGGCGCGGCATTCCTACCAAGCGAAACGGACGCTGGACGGCCACAACCATTCGCGGGATGCTTTCCAATGAGAAGTATGTCGGCGACTGCCTTTTCCAGAAAACCTACTCTGATTCACGCTTTGTCCGGCACAACAACCACGGCGAGCAGACACAATACTTGGTCAAGGATCATCACGAGGCAATCATCAGCCGGGAGGACTTTGAAGCTGCTCACGCTTTTATTCACCAGCGGGCGACAGAAAAAGGTGTCGTCAAAGGGAGTGATAAATACCAGAATCGCTATACCTTCTCCGGCAAGATCATCTGCGGCGAGTGCAGCGATACCTTTAAGCGTCGGATTCACAGCTGCACCGGGTACAAATACGCTGCATGGTGTTGCAATACCCACATCAAGGACAAAAATAAATGCCACATGCTTTTTGTAAAAGACGATGATCTGAAGCGGGCTTTCATCACCATGATGAACAAGCTGGTCTACGCGCACAGGATCATCCTAAAGCCATATGTGGACGCATTGAAAAACACATCGTCTGATGACTCGCTTCGGCGCATTCAGGAAATACAGACCTTATTGGCGCAGAACACAGAAAAGCGCGAGACGCTGACAAAGCTCATGACACAAGGCATCATCGACCCGATCCTTTTCAACAAAGAAACGAACGAGCTGCTTTCGCAGGCGGACAGTTTCCGGGATGAGATCAACGCCTTAAAAAACGCTGTTTCCGGAGATGTAACAAAGGTCACCGCAGCTACAGCGCTTCTGCACTTTACAGAAAAAGGCGGGATACTTCAGGAATTCGATGATGGCCTGTTTCAAGAATATGTGAACCGCATCATTGTCCGCTCCAGAAATGAAGTGTGCTTCGAACTAAAATGCGGTCTTAAACTTCGGGAAAGGATGTGAAGATATGGGACATACACCCTACGGCTACAGCATAGAAAACGGCTGCGCCACGATAAATGAAGATGAAGCTAAAAAGATACGAAAGCTCTATGAGAATTACATCTCCGGGATGGCACTGGCCAAGGCTGCTGCCGCTGCTGGCATTGAAACCTACCACGGCACGGCAAAGCGCCTAATGGAAAACGGGCACTACATTGGAGACGATTTTTACCCGGCTATCATCGATCAGGAAACCTACGATAAGGCTGCTGCTATTCGTCTTGAACGCGCCGGGAAACTTGGCAGGCTGAACAGAAAAAAGAACGCAAAACCTGCAGCGTCTCCTACCGGCTTTCGCATGTTGCCAGCAGAGCAACATTATGAAGATCCGAGGCTGCAGGCAGAATACCTCTACAGCCTCATTGAAAGCGAGGTAAGCTAATGGGAAATGTTATGGTGATTCCGGCCAGACGGCAGGTCGGAAATACAGTAAAACAATCAGCTCAGAAAAAACTCCGTGTTGCAGCCTATTGCCGCGTCAGCACGGATTCCGAAGAACAGGAAACAAGCTACGAGGCTCAGGTCACGCACTACACCGAGTACCTTCAAAATAATCCGGAATGGGAGCTGGCGGGCATATTCGCAGATGACGGTATCTCCGGCACCAACACAAAAAAGCGTGACGAATTCAACCGAATGATCGATGAGTGCATGGCTGGAAATATCGACATGGTCATCACCAAGTCCATTAGCCGATTTGCCAGAAACACTCTCGACTGCCTCCAATACATCCGGCAGCTAAAAGACAAGAACATACCTGTTTATTTCGAGAAAGAAGCCATCAACACGCTGGACGCAAAGGGCGAAGTGCTAATCACGATCATGGCGAGCCTTGCCCAGCAGGAAAGCCAGTCAATGAGTCAGAACATTAAGCTGGGACTCCAATACCGCTACCAGCAAGGCAAGGTGCAAGTCAACCACAATCGCTTCCTCGGATACACCAAGGATGACGATGGGCATCTGATCATTGACCCGGAGCAGGCAGAAATCGTAAAGCGCATCTACCGGGAATACCTCGAAGGCTCCAGCATGGATAAGATCGCCGACGGGCTTATGGCTGACGGCATCCTCACCGGAGCTGGCAAGACAAAATGGCACACCAGCACCATCAACAAGATTCTCCGCAACGAGAAGTACATGGGCGACGCGCTGCTTCAAAAAACCTATACCACAGACTTCCTGACAAAAAAGCGGATCAAGAACAACGGCACCGTTCCTCAATACTACGTTGAAGGCGACCACGAAGCGATCATTCCGAAAGAGCTCTTCATGCAGGTGCAGGCAGAGCTTGTCCGCCGTCGGGTAGTTCACGTCAGCCCGACAGGCAAGAAACGCAGCTTCTCCTGCAATCATTGTTTTGCACAGATGGTTTTCTGCGGAGACTGCGGCGAACTTTACAGGCGCGTTCACTGGAACAACCACGGCTGCAAGTCCATCGTCTGGCGCTGCATCAGTCGCTTGGAGCCCACCTCCGCTGAAAAGAACTGTACCAACCGGACGGTAAACGAGCTCCTGCTGCAGGAGATCACGGTCAAGGCCATTAACCAGATTCTCACCGAGCGGGACGTCTTCCTGAAAACCTTACAGCAGAACATCGCCAAGGCCGTAGTCAGCGCCGACACCCTCTCACCGGACGGCATTCAGGCAAGGCTTGAGGAATTGCAAAAAGAACTCATCAAGAAGGCAAACAACAAGCAGGACTACGACGCCATCGCCGATGAGATTTTCCGCCTCCGGGAGCAGAAGGAACAGTCCGAAGTTGACAGCCACCACCGGGAAGAGACCATGAACCGAATCAAGGAGCTGCAAAACTTCATCGCCAAACAGAAAACTGACATCACAGAGTTTGATGAGGCTCTGGTAAAAAAGCTCATCGAGAAGATCACCGTTTTTGCCGACCACTTCAATGTGGAATTCAAATCCGGGCTTGCAATCGAAATCGAAGCATAAAAAGAGCAAGTCGCACTAATGGTCATTAACCATATAGTCGACTTGCTCTTTCATTTTTAAATCATCGGCGATGGCTTCAGTATATCTTCAATCGTATCTATCAACTTTCTAATGTATGGGAAGAGCTTGTTATCATCAAAATCCACCAATTGTGCAATTGCATCCTCCAATGAAAAAGAATACCTAACATCAGCAATATCCGACGCCATCTGGGTTTTCTCTCCCGTGTCTTTATTTTGAACATAAAAGCCCATCACGCGTCCTGAAGACAAATCTTCAATTTCCTGATATGCCGGTCTCCCTTTATGTTTACAAAAATTGTAGCGCTTTCTTATTTCTGAATCTGAAAAAGCATTCCAAAAATCAATAATCTGATCGAAGGCAGGAATGAATTCAGGGCACATCATCCTCAGGTACTCAAAGGGATTATTCTCGGCAGTAGGTGCTGTCACGTTTCGTTCAGCACTTCTAAGTAATGTTGCTGCCTCATCGATAGGTCTTATTCCAGATAAATCTACTCTTTTTCCCTGTTGGCTACAGGCAAATTCTGCCGACACATAACATAGTGTCCAAGACAAATCTACTATGGCATTATAATAGAACAATGCAGTCTCATAAAAATGTGACCGAAATATCAACTTAAAAGCTTTATTAGCTACATCATCCTCAACTGGATTAAACCAATGTTCCCAATCATCGGTTTCGGTTTCTCTTAAAAATATACGAGCAGCTGAGTATTGCTCGACAAGTTCTTTTTGTTTTGAACGAAAATACAAATCGTGATTGTTTGGAAGTCTTGTTCCAACCAAGTTAAATGTTACCGACGACGGTTTATCTAATGAAAATATATCTGTAGTAAATTCCATCCAACTCCTCCTAACATCTATCTCACAGCCACAACTCCCCGACATCTAACGTGGCAACTCAACATAGTGACATCTACCGTGGCAACTCAACTCTCACACTTTTCGACCGGATTTGCCCTTGGATAAGTTACCGAGAAGCGTCCGTCCTGCCCGATGCCGAATTTGCCCGATTGCACGAAAACCGCAGTATTACCGGGCTTTCGCGGCTATTATCCTTCGACTCTTGACATCAATACTACTGTCTCAACGTGCCCGGTCCAGGGGAACATATCCACCGGCTGAACCGCCGCCACCCGGTATCCGGCGGGCTGGAGCAGGGCGATGTCCCGCGCCAGGGTGGCCGGGTTGCAGGAGACATAGACAATCCGCTTCAGAGGGAGCGCGGCCAAGGTCTGGATCAAAGCAGGATCGCAGCCTTTGCGCGGTGGGTCGATAACGGCGATGTCGGGCCGGAGGCCGCCGGCGATCAGGTCGGGCAGGACAGTTTCCGCTGCGCCGGTGAGGAAGCGGACGTTGGTGATGTCGTTCAGCAGAGCATTGGTCTGAGCGTCGGCAATAGCCGCGGCGATGATTTCGATGCCGATGGCTTCGCGGGCGCGGCGCGCCAGCTGCAGGGTGATCGAGCCGGTGCCGCAGTATAGGTCCAGGACGGTTTCCGCACCGGTCAGGCCGGCCAGCTCCAGCGCGGCCGCGTACAAGCGGCTGGTCTGGCGCGGATTGACCTGGAAAAAGGCCAGGGGTGAGATCCGGTAGCGCAGGCCGAGAAGCTTTTCTTCGATCCAGGGCTGGCCGGCCAGCAGGCGGCAGTCCTCGGAGAGTATCAGGTTGGTGCGTTCGCGGTTGATGTTGATATAAAAGCTGCTTAGCTGCAGCGGCGGCAGGTCAGGGTCGCGGCAGCCGGCGATAGCGGCGGCGAGATCATCCCGTAAAGCCGGCCAGCCGGGCAACGATTCACCGTTGAGCACCAGAATGATCATCACTTCGCCGGTGAAAAAGCCGATGCGGACGATCAGATGGCGCAGCAGCCCGCTATGGCCGATTTCATCGTAAGGTGCGATTTTATGGCTGACGATATGCCGCCTGACGATTTCTCGGATGCTGTCGCAGACCGGCGGCTGGATCGGACAGGCGTCCGCATCGATAACCTGATGGGTCCGGCTGGTATAAAAACCGATTTCCGGATGATCCGGGCGGCCGGCCACCGGAAACTGGACCTTGCTGCGGTAATGCCACGGCTGGGCCATGCCGAGGATCGGCCGGGTCAGGTCTTGCGTCTGCCGGACATGGCCGATCCGCTCCAGCGCGTCGACGACCTGCTGCTGTTTAAAGGCGAGCTGAGCCGGGTAGGCCATCGCTTGCAAGGTGCAGCCGCCGCAGGCTGCGGCTCGGGAGCAGGCAGGGGTAATCCGGTCCGGCGCCGGCTGCAGGATCTTGATTGCGCGGCCGACGGCATAGCGGCTCTTTCGTTGCTCGATTTGAACCAACGCCCGGTCGCCGGGAATTGTTCCGGGCACAAAAACAGCCAGGTCCTGTTGCCGGCCGATACCCTGGCCTTCCTGGCTGATGCCGGTGATTTCCAGCGTGACTTCTTGCGTGATTTCCGGTGCGATTTCCAGCGAAACCGGATCGGGATCAGCGCCCTGACGCGCCGACTGCGGTGGTTCTCGCCGATGCGCGTGCGGACTCATCTTCAACAGGTTTTAACTTCGACGCCTGAGTCGCGGATGGCTGTCAGCATGGCCGCATCCGCGTTTTGATTGGTTACCAGGTACCTGGCGTCCGACATGGCGCCCAGCACAGAGAAGCTTTCAAAGCCAATTTTCGAATAATCAGCGACCACAATGGTGCAACTCGACCGTTCCATCATCAAGCGGTTGATTTCCCGCTCTTCGGCATGATAAGTGGTCAGCCCGGTGTCCGGACGGACGCCGTCGACCGATAAAATCAGCTTGTCCGCTTTGTAGTTGCGAAGCTGCGCCAGGGCGTCGTCGCCATAGGTGAAGAGAAATTGCGCATTGATATCGCCGCCCAGCAGGATCACCCGGATTGTCGGAATCCCGCCCAGTTCGGTTGCGATCGATATGGAATTAGTGACGATTTTCAGGTTATGGAATTTCTTGAGTTCAATCGCCGCGTTCAGGCTGGTCGTCCCGGAATTGATCATCAAGGTTTCCCCGTCGTTGACCAAGGCTGCGGCCGTAATCCCGATCGCTTTCTTTTCCGCCGCGTTTTCCTGCCGCCGCTGTTGAAAATTCATATTGCAGTAAGTGCGCATGGTTTGAACTGCGCCGCCCGGAACCCGGTGCAGATATCCAAGATTTTCCAGTTCCGCCAGGTCATTGCGGATCGTGACCTCCGAAATGCCCAGATCCTGGCTCAGCAGCTGCACGCGGACTTTTCCCTCCCGGCTCAGCAGATCCAGGATCTTGTTACGGCGGGCATCGAGTTTTAAGCCTGTATTGACCGACATAATGATTCACCTCGCAGATTATGCCCAGTTTAGCACAAATAAATTCATTTTCCCAGAGACGGCGGCCCTGGGCTGGGAAAAAGTTTAGCCATAACCGATAACTTTCAATATACTTTCATATATATCATATTACTTTCATATTAGCAATTATATTGTAAATATTTCATAATTATTATTGACTTATCCGTAAGTTCCAATTATAATCAGAATTGTCGCTGACCAATGACTCAGGAGGGTGATACCAACCATGTTTCATGGCATCCCGCTCAAACCGCCGTTTTTCGAAATTGGGCCCAAGAACTATCTTTTTGGCGATCAGGTGCTTAAACTGGCCCAGGCTGCTGACGCGGCTTCGCAAAAATACCAGGTACCAGTTATTTTCACAACTCCGTTTACTGATATCCGGCGGGTCGCCGAAGAAACCAGCCATTTGCTCGTTTTTGCGCCGCATATGGATCTGCTGCCGATCGGCCGCGGCCTCGCCGACATCCTGCCGGAATCGGTCAAAGCGGCCGGCGCGGTCGGCGTCATGCTCAATCATTGCGAGAAGCCGCTCGCCTTTTCCGTTCTGCGCCAGTCGATCCGGCGGGCAGACGATCTTGGCCTGATGACGATTGTCTGCGCCGACTCGATTGACGAAGCCAGGGCGATCGCCTTGCTGGCGCCGAATATTATTGTTGCCGAACCAGCGGAATTGATCGGAACCGGTAAAACCAGCAGTCTGGACTATGTCCTGGCATCCAGCGCCGCCGTCAAATCCGTCAATCCGGACATACTGGTTCTGTCGGCCGCCGGCATCAGCAACGGCCAGGATGTTTTCCGGGTCATTCGGGCCGGCGCGGAAGCCACGGGGTCCTCGAGTGGCATCGCCAAAGCCGCCGACAGTTCTGCCATGGTCGACGAAATGATTCATGCTGTCCGGGAAGCCTGGGACGAGCGCACGAAAAAGAAATAACCGGCTGCAATCAGCCGATCAGGGTCAGCCATAGCTGGCCAGCCGGTCTTGCTCCGTCAGACTTGCCTGGCCGTGACCTGCCGGATATAGGGGCATAAGAGAAAACGAAATTGAAGCAATAAACAAGGAGGAAAACTAAAATGAAAATCTGCCGCGAAAGCATTAAGGTCCAGTCAGCCGGCTTGCATCCGACCTTCCACGATATAACCGGCCAGGTCAAGGATATCGTCAGCAAATCCGGCATCAAGAACGGCATCTGTGTCGTCTACTCCCATCATACCACTTGCTCCGTCATGACCCAGGAATGCTCCCATGACAAAACCTTTTTCGGCCTGGAATATCTCCAGCAGGATCTGTGCAATATCATGGAAAAACTCATCCCGACCTGCCGCGTCGAAGGCCAGTACATGCATCCCGGCCCCAGGCATATTGAGTTTGCCATGAGCGTCGGCGAAGAAGGCGAATTCACCAGCCTGAATACGGACGCCCACCTGCGTTCCTGCTTCTTCGGCCGGTCGGAAACCATCGTCATTGTTGACGGGGAAATGGATCTGGGTGAATTCGGCTATGTCTATTTCATCGATTGGGACCAGGTCCGGGCCCGGCCGCGCACAATTCAGGTCCAGATTATCGGCGAATAAGACCCGGCTCTGCAACATTGGCGTAGCCTTTCTGTAGTGTTTCTGCAGCTTTTCTGTAGCTTTCCGGCGTATTCGGCAACATAATCGGCAATTTTTCTTGATTTAGGTCAGCCGATAGCTTATAATGAGCTCAACCATTTTCCCGGAAAGGAGACATCATGCTGAGGCATCATTCTGCTGCCGGCAGTTCGGCTGTTCGTTCTGTTCATCAGGCCCGCCTGGCTCCGGCTCGTTATCGCAGAATAACCATGCTCGTTTTGCTGAGCCTGATTATCGCTTTATCAGGCGCCATCGGCTATTCACTCGGTAATGCCGGCCCCGCGCAAGCCGCGGACCTTGACGACGCGTCCAGCGTGGCGGCATTCAATGACCGGTTGGCCAAACAGAACGATCTGTGCGCCGCCGTCGAGCAGGTCAATCTGGAGCAGGAGCTGGCCCGCGAGAAAGAGATCAACGATACGCTGGCCGATTCCCTGGAAAACCAGAAGGAAGAGATGGACAATCTGGAAGAGACCATCTTGAACGCCCTGATGGCCAATCTCACGGATAAGCTGATTTCCCGGTCCAGCAAGACCGTCGACGCTTATATCGAAGAAGCTCAAAACCTGATTTCACTTTCTCGGAAGCTGAGTTCGTTTAAAAAGACGGAGGAGGCTTCCGAAATTGATTTATCCGCTTATGAAGCGGCGATCAAGAACCGTCTGGCTTATTTGCCGACGATCAAGCCGATTCCGGGGGTCTACGATGGGTACGGCTATCGGATTCACCCGATCTACGGCTATCGCCACTTCCATCCGGCATGCGATGTCGGAGCGCCCCGCGGTACGCCGATCAAGGCCGCGGCAGCCGGCCGGGTCGTCAGAGCCACATACAATCGGTCTTCCGGATACTATATCGAGATATCGCACGGCAATGGCTTCTCGACTTTATACCTGCACTGCAGCAAGTTGTATGTCAAAGCCGGCGATACCGTGAGCAAGGGCGAGCAAATCGGCGCGGTCGGCAGCACCGGCACATCGACCGGGCCGCACCTGCATTATGAGATCCATTTCTATGGCTCGCCACTCAATCCCAGACGCATGATCATGGAGTAATCTTGTGACTTCACAATATCACCGCTATTCGCCCCCGCCTCGACGGCGTCCCAGCAGCATCATCCGTAAAGACCTGTACAAGCGTTTGCGCGGCAAGCCGACTCACTGCAGCACCATGCTTTCGATTCCGCATGCTTTGGGATTGGCCGTCAGCCGGGTTCTGATCCTGGTCTTCCTGGTTCTTTTTATCGCCGGCTTCACCCTGGCCGGAATCGGGACCGGCATGCTGGTCGGCTATATTTCCACCGCTGAGGAAGTCGTCACCGAGCAGATTAAAAGCACCAATGAAGCGACTAAAATTGTCGACAGCGATGGCAATGAAATCGCCATCCTCACCGGCAGCCAGAATATCAACCGCGAGTACATTGCTTTCAGTTCCGTCAAATCCACCTACATCGACGAAGCCTTTATCGCCATCGAAGACGAGCGGTTTGACGAACATATCGGCATCGATCCCCGACGTATCGGCAGCGCCATCCTGAGCGCGCTGATCAACGGCGGCACGGCTACGCACGGCGGCTCGACGATCACCCAGCAGACTGTCAAACTGGTCTCCGGCGATGACGAGGTATCCGCCCAGCGCAAGGTTCAGGAATGGTATAAGGCGATCCGCCTCGAGCAGCAGAAGAGCAAAGACGAAATCATGGAGCTGTACATCAACCTGGTGCCGATGGGCAACAGCTATGTCGGCATCCAGTCCGCCGCCAAGGCCTACTTTGACAAAGACGCCACCGAACTGAACCTGGTCGAATGCGCTTTCCTGGCCGGCATCCCCAATCGTCCCTCGACATACAATCCGCTGACCGAGACCGGCAAACGCAATGCCCTGCGCCGGATGCGCATTGTCCTGGCGAAAATGTACGAGCTGAAAATGCTCACGGAGCGGCAATACAAGAACGCCCTGGATGCCGAGTTGGTTTTCCGCCGGACCCCGATGATGGTGACCTCGACCCAGGTGAATTCCTATTTTGTCGATTATGTGATCGAGGAAGTTGTCGCCGACTTAGTGGAAAAACGCGGCTACAGCGAAGATATCGCCTGGAAGGCCGTTTACAACAACGGTCTGCGCATCGAAACGACGATGGACCAGGATGTGCAGGCCAGCATCGAAGAGACATTCAAGACGCAAGAACTGTTCATCTCCGATCCCAGCGCCTTGAT
Organism: Clostridiales bacterium; assembly: GCA_003532195.1. GTDB lineage: Bacteria > Bacillota > Clostridia > Saccharofermentanales > UBA5734 > UBA8949. The sequence goes on along the minus strand of DOFA01000007.1, from coordinate 6,321 downwards.
CGATTTACCGGAAAAACCGACCGGCAGCATTGTCGTGATTGAAAACACGCCCAGCCCTGGCCAGATCAAGGGGCTGGTCGGCGGTTACGGGGAGAAAACCAGCAACTTCGGCCTGAACCGGGCGGTCGATTCGCATCGCCAGCCAGGTTCGAGCATCAAGCCGCTCGCGGTTTACGGTCCGGGTATCGACTCCGGCAAAATCACCGCTGCTTCCGTCTTTACGGATATGGAACTGTTCCTGAATCCGGACGAGCCGACTACGCCCTATCCGAAAAACGCTTACAAAGGCTACAAGGACAGCATGACCGTCCGGCGGGCGATCACCATCTCCTGCAATACGATCGCCGCTTACATCTGGCAGAATGTCCTGCGCGGCGAGACCTCTTTACAGTACCTGAAGCAGGTCGGCATCGACCGCCCGACTGAGAATTATGTTGCGATCGCACTCGGCGGCTTTAACAAAGGCATGTCGGCGTTGGAAATGGCCGGCGGCTATGCGACTTTCGCCAATGGCGGCCTGTATACCGAACCCTATGCCTACACCCGGGTTCTGGACGCCGACGGTGATGTCCTGCTGGAGTACGTGCCGGAATATCAGCAGGCCTATAAAGTCGAAACCGCCTTCATCATCACGAATATTCTCCAAGATGTTCTGACCGGCGGCACAGCAGCCGGATACGGCCTGAAAAACATGCCGGCGGCCGGCAAGACCGGCACGACCGATGAGAACCGCGATAAATGGTTCTGCGGTTTCACGCCGTATTACACGGCCGCAGTCTGGTACGGATACGACAACCGCCTGGGCCAGACCAAGATCCGCTCGGGCGATACAGCCAATGCGATTAAAATCTGGCGCGACGCGATGAGCCGCATCCACGAGGGGTTGGAACGGCTGGAGTTTGAGACGCCCAAGAGCGTCGTGTCCCTGAAGATTTGTGAAGATTCGGGCATGCTGGCAACCGAATATTGCAAGGCAACACGCACGGAATTTTTCGTGCCGGGAGCGATCTTGAATCCGAAAGAGTCATGCAGCCTGCACGTGGCCGCGCCGACCCCGACACCGGAGCCGACAGCAGCGCCGACGGCAGCGCCGACTGAGCCGGCCGCTACGACACCGGCGACGACAGCCAGTTCCGCCGGCAGCGGATAATCTCCCCCCAGCAGTGAATTTAAATCAAATCACTAAATAAGACTATTCCAATTTTTGGGCTTGAAACAAAGTTCCTGTTACCTCGCCGCTGAGAATCAGATCAATCACACTCGGCGTCGACCCGTTGGCGATGATCGTGTCCAGGCCGGCTGCCGTGGCGATCCGGGCGGCCGCGATCTTGCTGCGCATACCGCCGGTGCCGCGGTTGCTGCCCTCGCCGCCGGCGATTTCTTCGATCGCCGCGGTGATTGTTGACACGGCGGAGATTTGGCGCGCTTGGTCATGGGTGTGCGGATCCGAGTCATATAAGCCGTCCGTATCGGACAGGATGACCAGGAGGTCGGCGCCGACCAGAACCGCAACAATCGCCGAAAGGGTGTCGTTGTCGCCGAATGTGCCATTGTGATAGATTTCCCGGGTTGAAACGGTGTCGTTCTCGTTGACGATCGGCAGGATCTCTTTTTCCAGTAAAGCTTCAAAGGTGTTGCAGATATTGTCGCGCGTAAATTCATCGTCAATATCGTCTTTGGTCAGCAGGACCTGGGCGACCGCATAATTGTAATCCGAAATCAGTCGGCTGTACATGCTCATCAACTCGCACTGGCCGACCGCGGCGACTGCCTGCTTTTCCCGGATGGTCTGCGGTTTGGCCTGCAGATGCAGCTTGCCGACGCCAACGCCGATCGCCCCTGACGAAACGAGGATGATCTCCCGGCCTTGGTTCATCTGGTTGGCGATCGATCGGCAAAGATGCTCCAGGTTGGTCAGATTGAAGCGGCCATTCTCATAGGTGATGGTCGAGGTGCCGACTTTCACGACGATGCGCCGGGCACAGGTCAGTTTGCTGCGAACCTGGCCGGCAGCGACAGCCATGCTCTGCTGTTCGTTTTCAGTATCGGACATAGTTACCTCCCTTGGGCGGGATTTTTTTCTGAATAAAATCCTTGTACAACTTCCCATAATAAGCCCTGAACCGGGAAAAATCAACCGATAAATAACCGCCGGTAAAATCCGAGAAATTGAATTGACAGGCCGGTATATCGTTTGTATAATGATCGTGCGTGTTTAGTAATAGTAAACTTGCAGTTTATTATCATCTTCACAGCGGAAGGGTCGGAAGATTATATGAAAATCGGCGAAAAGATTAAATTTCTCCGGCAGGCCGCCAATCTGACGCAAGAGGAACTGGCCGACCGCTGCGAACTATCCAAAGGCTTCATATCCCAACTGGAGCGCGACATGACTTCGCCTTCCATCGCCACCCTGTGTGACATTCTCGAATCCCTGGGCACGAGCCTGCCGCAATTTTTCCAGGAGCCGGCCGATGAGAAGATCGTCTTCACCCGTGACGACTTCTCCGTTAAAAGCGACGCCGACTCTGGCAGCGAAATCTGCTGGCTGGTGCCCAACGCGCAGAAAAATGCAATGGAACCGATCCTGGTCACCCTGGCGCCGGGCGGGACCACCTATCCCGACAATCCCCATGAAGGGGAAGAATTCGGCTATATCCTTGAGGGAAGCATCCTGATCAATCTGGGCAGCCGCAAAGTCAAGGCTCGCAAAGGCGATAGCTTCCTGATCCGCCCGAACCAGCCTCACTCCCTGTTCAACGCCGGCCGGCGGCCGGCCAGAATCCTCTGGGTTTCCACCCCCCCCAGCTTTTAGGAGGCAGTCAGCGCATGAATCAGTTCCTCAGCCGGTTGAACATCAAACCGCCCGCCGAATCCGCCGCCAATGGCGGCCAGGTCCTGCCGGACCGCACGGGATCCGCCCATATCCTCGAGGTTGTCGGCGTCAATAAATTCTATGGCGAAGCTCATGTTCTCAAAGACATCACCTTTTATATCCGCAATAACGAATTCATCACCCTGCTCGGACCCAGCGGCTGCGGCAAATCCACCACTTTACGGATCCTGGCCGGTTTTGAGCAGCCGAATTCCGGCGATGTGTTATTCGAAGGTAAAAGTTTGCTGAACACGCCGCCGTACCTGCGCAAGCTGAATACGGTTTTCCAGCGTTACGCCCTTTTTCCGCATCTGAATGTTTACGATAATGTCGCGTTTGGCCTGCATATCAAGAAACTGCCGAAGGCGGAAATTCAGGCGCGCATCGAGCAGGCGCTGCATACCGTTGATCTCAAGGGTTACAGCGGACGCTGGGTCGACCAGCTTTCCGGCGGCCAGATGCAGCGCGTCGCCATCGCCCGGGCGATCGTCAACAAGCCGCAAGTGCTTCTGCTCGACGAACCTCTGGGCGCGTTGGACCTGAAAATGCGCAAGGAAATGCAGATCGAGTTAAAGAGCATGCAGCGCAGCCTGGGCATCACCTTTGTCTATGTCACCCACGACCAGGAAGAAGCTTTGACCATGTCCGACACGATTATCGTCATGAAGGAGGGGCTGATTCACCAGATTGGCAGTCCGGCTGACATCTACAACGAACCTAAAAACGCTTTTGTCGCCGATTTCATCGGTGAGAGCAACATCCTGCCCGGCCAGATGAACCGCGATCTTGAGGTGAGTGTCGCCGGCCGGACCTTTGTCTGCGTGGACAAGCGTTTCGAAGACGAGGCGGTCGATGTTGTCATCCGGCCGGAGGACGTCCAGATTGTGGCGCCCACCGACCAGACGGTCAACGGGACGGTCCGTTCGGTTGTCTTCAAGGGCGTCCATTATGAAATGATCATTGAGACAGAATCTGCTGAATGGATGGTGCAAAGTACAGACCGGGTGCCCGAAGGAACCTTTGTCGGCATGAATTTTGATCCGGATGAAATCCATGTGATGCGCAAATCCGATTTTTCGCCTGACCGGCACGGAACTGACGCTGAGTCTGAGGAAGCAGTTTCTGCCGAGCGCAGGGAGGCGAACTGGTAATGCGCATGCAACGGCTGGCTTATCCTTATATTCTCTGGATGGCCGTTTTCACCCTGGCGCCCCTGCTTCTGGTGGCTTTCTACGCCTTTACCGCCTACGATGCCGACGGCCGCCTGTTTCTGACCCTGCAGGGATTTGCCAATGTATTTTCCATGCAGGACACGGTTGCCTTGAATATTTTCGGGCTGGCTGATGTTTTTAGCCTGGATCTCCAGGTGCCAATCTATGTCAATGTCTTTGCCAAATCACTGGAAATCGCCCTGGTCAGCACGATCATCTGCCTGGCCATGGGCTATCCGGCCGCCTATATCCTGGCCCAGCGGTCGCGCCGGCAGCGCGGCAACGACAGCCTGCTGCTGTTTCTGTTTGTCATGCCGATGTGGATGAACACCTTGCTGCGCACTTATGCCTGGCTGGCCTTGCTTGAGCCCAAGGGAATCATCAACACCTTCCTCGGCTTCCTGAGTGTCGGCCCGATCCAGTTCCTGTACAATGATTTCGGCATTGGCCTGGGCATGGTCTACAATTACCTGCCGTTCATGGTTTTGCCGATCCATTCGGTCCTGGTGAAAATCAGCCCCAGCGTCATCGAGGCGGCTCAGGACCTCGGCGCCAACAGCCTGCAGGTCTTCAGCCGGGTGACGGTGCCCCTGAGCATGCCCGGCATCATCTCCGGTATAAACATGGTCTTCATGCCGGCCATGACCACCTTCCTGATCCCGGACCTACTCGGCGGCGGGCGTTACCTGCTGATCGGCAATGCGATTGAGCGCCAGTTCATGGTCTCCCGCGACATGACCACCGGTTCGGCGCTGTCAATCTTGCTGATGGTTTTTGTGCTGGCCAGCATGCGGATGCTGACCCGCAATGAACAGGAGAGCGGCGGCGGGAGCGTGCTGTTATGATCCGGCAATTATTGAAAAATGCCTACATGGCCGTGATCTTCATCTTTCTCTACGCCCCAGTGGCCGTCTTGATCGTCTTCTCATTCAATAAGGCCAAATCGCGCTCAGTCTGGGGCGGATTTACCCTGGAATGGTACCGCAAGCTACTGCAGAATGACGATATCCTGAAAGCCCTGCAGATCACTCTGGTCGTCGCACTGATCTCGGCGCTGGTGGCGACCGTCGTTGCCACGGTGACCTGCCTGGGCCTGAACGCCATGCGCCGGCGGCTGCGCAATACAATCCTCAGCGTCACCTACATTCCGAACGTCAGCCCGGATCTGGTCACCGGCATCTCGCTGATGCTGCTTTTCTATTTTATTCATCTGAAGACCGGCTTTATGACTTTACTGCTGGCGCACATCGCATTTAACATCCCCTATGCGATCCTGTCCATCTCGCCGAAGCTGCGGCAACTGGACCGCAATCTCTACGAGGCAGCCCTGGACCTGGGCTGCCGGCCGCGGCAGGCGATCGTCAAAGTCATTCTGCCGGAGATCATGCCCGGGATCATCACATCGCTGATTCTTACCTTCACCCTGTCGATCGATGATTTCGTGATCAGCTATTTTACTGCCGGCAACCAAATCTCGACCTTGGCGATCATGATTTACTCGATGGCCAGGAAGAGTGTCAATCCCCAGATCAATGCGTTGTCAGCCCTTTTATTTATCGCGGTACTGATCCTGCTGCTGCTGGTCAACTACCGGTCGAGCCGGGATTTAAAACTAAAATCTAACCACGGAGGTCAATCATCATGAGAAAGAAATCCCCTGCCCTGCTGTCCGTCCTGCTGCTGGTCACTTTTTTGCTGACCCTGGTGATTTTGCCTGGCTGCCAGGGCCAGGGTGAGAAAAAAACGCCTCTGGTCATTTATAACTGGGGCGAATACATGGCCAGAGAAGAGGATACGATCACGCTCTACGGCAAGGAGTATCCGATCGCCGATGTGATCAGCGAGTTTGAAACAGCTTATCCGCAATATCAGGTGACTTACCTGACTTACGATGACAACGAGAAGATGTATCCTAAACTGGAAACCGAATCCTATGACATCATCGTACCCTCGGATTACATGGTTGTCCGGCTGATCACAGAAGACAAGCTGTTTCCGCTGGACATGGCTCAGCTGCCCAATGTCACCCAATATCTCGACGCGGGTTTGAAATCTTTGCAGTTTGACGCTGACGAAGCCATCAGCAACAAAGTTTTCGAATATGCCGTACCCTACATGTTCTGTACGGTTGGCCTGATTTACAATCAGGAGGAACTGGGGAAACTGACTTCCACCAAGGCCGAGGACGTCTGGGGAATACTCTTCGATGAAAGATACGCCGACCGGGTCGGCATG
>DOFA01000237.1 GCA_003532195.1 Clostridiales bacterium | reverse complement strand
GTTGTCCTTGATCAGGATGCCATCGGACAGATTGAAGCGGTGGTTGGCGCCGCCGCCGACCCGGACCGCGTATTTTTCCAGAACCCGCAGACCGGGCGTGGTCTTCCGGGTATCGGTGATCCGGGCGCGCGTGCCCTCAACCTGACTGACAGCCCAGGCGGTTTTGCTGGCGATGGCGGAAAGGCGCTGCAAGAAATTCAGGGCTACCCGTTCGCCGGTGAGAATGGCGCGGGCGGGGCCGCTGATTCGTGCCAGGATATCGCCGCGCCGGACATCGGCGCCTTCAATAACGGACAGGGAAACCTGCACGGCCGGATCGAGCAGGGCGAAGACCCGGCAAAAGACCGGCAGGCCGCAGATTTTGCCGTCTTCCTTGGCAATCAGCCGGCCGTTGATCCGGGTCTGGGGCAGGACAGTCGACTCGGTCGTGATATCGCCGGTTCCGATGTCTTCCCGCAATGCCTGGCTGATGATCGGGTCAATCAGCAGCGGATTCAATAAAAAGGGGCTGATTTCGGGACTGGTTTTCCCTGCAGCCATGAGCGCCTCCTTTTAGCGATTCGGGTCGTCCGTGCGGTAATGGGCCCCGATGCTGTTTTTACGCAGCAAAGCGGCCTGAACGATAGCCTGGGCGGACTGAACCATCTGGCAGATCTCCGCAGCCAGACGGTCGCGGACGGCCATGCCGGATATTTCCTGCTCCAGCGCCTGCAATTGCTCGCTGGCCAGAGTCAGGCCGCCTTCGTCGCGCATGATGCCGCAATGGCGGTTCATCAATTGGCGCACCAGATGGCGGATGGTTTGCAGCCGATCGGCCGGAATTACCCGGATCTCTGTTTCACCTTCCGGCTGGGAATCCGCTGATAGCCAGCTTGCCGGCCCGGGCTCCCCAGAATGATCCGCATTGATGGCCTGGGCGATCCGGCGGCCAAAAACCAGGCATTCAAGCAACGAATTGCTGGCCAGGCGGTTCGCCCCGTAAATGCCGGTGCAGGCCGCTTCGCCGCAAGACCAGAGTCCGGGGAGGCTGGTTCGGCCGTTGGTGTCGGTGCGGACGCCACCCATAAAATAATGCTGCACCGGAGCGACAGGTATCCATTGCGTGGCCATATCGATGCCGCGCCGGGCGCAGGTTTCATAAATCATCGGGAAGCGGCCGGTCAGGAATGAGCGGCTGTGATGGGTGACATCCAGCCAGACATGTTCCGTGCTGTCCTGGAGCATTTGCCGGAAAATGGCCCGGGCAACGATGTCCCTCGGCGCCAGGTCGGCCTGCGGATGCTCGTTGGCCATGAAAGCCTTGCCGCGCTGGTTGCGCAAAATCCCGCCCTCGCCGCGCACTGCTTCGGAAATCAGGAAACAGCGGCCGTTGGCATCCGGCTCAGGCAATGCCGTCGGATGGAACTGGATGAATTCCAGGTCGCGGACTTCGGCACCGCAGCGGATGGCGGCCGCCAAACCGTCTCCGGTCGCGGCGGCGGCATTGGTTGTCCGCGGATACAAGCTGCCGATGCCGCCGGTTGCCAGAATGATCTGGCGGGCAAGAATGATGCGGAATTGGTCAGGCACATCGGAGGACATAACGAGAATGCCGCCGACCCGATCCTGTTCATCGTCCAGAAAATCAACCAGCATGGTGCGGTTCTCGATCCGGCAGCCGGAAAGCTGCTGCAGACGTCCGGCGAGGCAGCTGGTGACGTAGAAGCCGGTCGCGTCGCCGTGGCAGTGCACGATCCGGTCGCGGTGATGCGCCCCTTCGCGGCTGACGACCAGTTTTCCGGTCAGATCCAGGTCGAAGGGGACGCCCCATTGCTGCAGCTGCCGGATGTTCTCCGGACCTTCGCTGACCAGGACCTGCAGGGCAGTCGGATCGTTCAGACCGGCGCCGGCGATCCAGGAATCTTCGTAGTGCAGGGTTGGGCTGTCGCCGGCAGCGACGGCAGCGGCAATACCACCCTGGGCGAACATGGAATTGCTTTCGTCCAGGCCGAATTTGTTGATCAGAATGACCCGCAAGGCGGGATCCAGGTGTAAAGCCGTATAGATCCCGGCCAGGCCGGTTCCGATGATCACAACATCACAGGTTTCCTGCGGCAGTTTTTTTAAGTCGCCTTGCCATATATACCGACGTATCATAATGCGCTCCCTGATTCCCAGATCTTCCGACGGCTAAAGGCCTGGCGGAACACCGGAAAAATGCTGGGGTCCGCGGCACTTCCGGCAAAGGTCCTGGAAGAGAGCGGGGCGGCGTCCGCCGATCCGGCGGCGCCGGTAAACCAGGCTGCTCAGGGCAATGGCCTGGCGAGAGGATCAAATCTGCCGTAATCTGACCGATCTTGATCGGAATCACTTTAGCATGAAAACAAACAGCTGTCCAGAGCGGGAGTCCGGCTGCCGGCTATGGCTGGATTGCCGGCTATGCCATGCCGCTGTCACGGACATACCGGCGCAGGTTTTCCAGGCCGATGGCGATACCGGCCAGAGGATCTTCCATACCCTCGAACTCAATCGAAAGCACGCCCTGGTAGCCGGCTTTCTTCATCACAGACAGGCAATTCATCAGCGGCACGTCGCCGTGGCCGATGATCGCGCCGCGCAAATAGTTGCCGGCCCGGCTTGTGAACCAGCCGGAACCGGGATTGGGCGAGGTACCTGTTTTGACATGGAAATCCTTGGCGTGGACATGGAAAGCATATGGCATCAGCCGGCCGATCGCAACAGCGGGATTCTCGTCGGCGCAGAGGAAATTGCCGATGTCGGCCAGAATGCCGAAATTAGGATGGTTAACGCCGGCGGCCAGTTTCTCGACCCGCTCGCTGTCCTGGCAGAAGAACCCATGATTCTCCACCATCGTCCGGATGCCATATTGGGCGGCATATTCCGTCATTGCCCGGCAGCCCTGGATTAAAATCGGCAGGGCTGCGTCGAAACTGCGCGCGCCGGCGTACCCGGCGGCGAATCCGGATGAGGCGTCGTGGCGCATGCTGGTCACGCCCAGGAGCCGGGCGATCTCAACTTCTTCTTTCAGCCGCTCGACCTCAGTTTTCCAATCGCCGGTTTTCGGATTGAGAAAATCGGCGCCGATGGCGTAATTGACAGCTTCGATGCCGACCCGCTCGCATTCAGCCCGGATTTTCGGCGCGATAGACCGGGCTGTTTCGCCTTCAGGCAAATTTAAAGCAGAAAACTCAATCACGTCAAAGCCTATCTCTTTGGCCTTGGCTGCCGCGTCCAGAAGCGTCATGGCGCCGTCATGGATCAGCCGGGAAAAACTGTAGGAACTGACACCGATTTTCATGGAAAACCTCCGCATGATTCGCGCGCATCAGCAAAGCCACCGCTGCGCGAGATGATATCTCCTCAAGATTATAATCGATCAGGAGCAAATAGTCTTTTGTTTTTTCATTGATTCTGGACATATGGCGGTCGTGTGCTAGAATAAAAGCATCGAGAATTAAAACAAAAACAGCTTGTCAAATAATTCAAGATATTGTATGCTAGAGGAACCTGACCACAAGATAATGTACTCAAGCCGAATTTTGTTCTTCCTGGCACCCCGGCGCCGCAGCCAGCCCAATACGAACGGAGGACCCTGACATGGCCAACCTGCATGCCTTGCTGACCCGCTACTACACCCGAGAACTGGCAGACAGGCCGGATCTGACGGTGTACGACCTGTTCGAGTGGGAGCAGCGGGATGGGCTGATCAAGGACC
>DOFA01000018.1 GCA_003532195.1 Clostridiales bacterium | reverse complement strand
AGCGGACGTTTTATATTGTGCCCATCGGCCGGATTTATGGAATATCCCTTTCCTTCGCCAAAGTACATTGATAACCTGCTGCTTTATTTGAAGTACGGTCGGGAATGTGTTGAGAAGTGCAGCCAATGATGGCGCTATTACAATAGCTCTCAACCAGACCCAGACCGCCATGGTTTCATGAGCATACGATAACGGAGGTGCCCCATGCGATTTGAATTACTTCACCCGGCCGACCAGCTGGTCATGATGATGAACCGGATCTATTACCGCGGCATGACCACCACATCCGGCGGCAACCTGTCGATCCGTGATGAAAACGGCGATATCTGGATCACGCCCAGCGGCATCGACAAAGGCATGCTGCGACGGGACGACATCATGCAGGTCAAACCAGACGGCACGATCATCGGCCGCCACAAGCCTTCGTCCGAGTACCCCTTTCACCAGTCGGTCTTCCGCCGCCGCCCGGACTTGAAAGCCGTCCTGCACGCCCACTCGCCGGCGCTGGTGGCTTTCAGCATCGTCCGCATGCTGCCGGAAATCAACCTGATCCCGACGATCCAGCTGGTTTGCGGCGAGATCACGATTGCCCCTTACGCCCTGCCGGGCAGCCAGCTGCTGGGCGAAAACATTGCCGCCGAATTCGACCGGGGACATTCGGTCGTCGTTCTGGAGAACCACGGCGTTGTCATCGGCGCCAGCGATATTTTTAAAGCATTCATGGCCTTTGAAACCCTGGAGTCAGGCGCGCTTTTACATCTCAACGCCCTCAAGCTGGGGGCTTTGCGGCCGCTTACGCCGGTTCAGATCGAAAACTCCCGGAAAAAGAACATTGCCAATTTTCCGGAATTTTTGCCCGAGTCACATTCCAGCGAAGAAAACGCCCTTCGCCGCGACCTGGTCAAATTCATCCACCGGTCTTACGAGCAAGAGCTGTTTACGAGCACCCAGGGCACCTACTCGGCACGCCTGGAGGATGGATCTTTTATCATCACGCCTTACGGTCTGGACCGCATGTATCTCGATATTGAAGACCTGGTCCTGATCCGCGGCGGCAAGCGGGAGCAAGGCAAGAACCCCAGCCGTTCGGCGCTCCTGCACTCCGAGATCTACCGGCAGCACCCGGAAATCAAATCTGTGCTTGTCGCCCATCCGCCGCATATGATGGCTTTTGCCGTGACCCGGACGGTTTTCGACCCGCGGACGATTCCGGAAAGCTACATCCTGCTGCGGGAAACAAGCCGCGTCCCGTTCGGCGCCAGTTTCCTGGAACCGCAGAAAACAGCCACGCTGCTGTCGGCGCGCACCCCGGCGATCATCTGCGAGAACGACTGCGTCATCGTGACCGGCGCCAGCCTGCTCAATGCTTTCGACCGCCTCGAAGTCGGCGAATTTACCGCCAAATCCATCCTCGCCTCGCGAGAGCTGGGCGACATCGTGCACATCAGCCCGCAGGAGATCCAAGATATCGATGTGGCTTTCAAGCTGAACTGACAGCGGGGCGGGGAAATTGCATCAGCGCCCCGGTCAGTTGGGATGAATTACCACTTTCAGGGCGCCGCTGGCCTCTTTGTTGAGAAGCAGCTCAAAAGCCTGCGGTGTGCTTTCGATCGGGAACCGGTGCGTGATCAGCGGGCCGGCTTTGACCAGCCCTTTTGCCATCAGTCTGATTCCAAGCAAATAGTCGTCATATTTACTGTTGGCAGAGCATATAATCCGCCTTTCGCCGCTCAGGTCCATCAACCGGAAATCGACGGCGGTTTCATTGGCGACCAGATTGACCAGGGAGCCGCTGACGGCCAGCAAACTCAAGGCCAGTTTCTGGCTTACAGCCGATCCGACGGTGTCGAAAACGACATTGACGCCTTTTCCCCGGGTCAATGCCATGATATTTTCATACAAGCCCTCGTCCCGCGCGTCGAGCGCCGCATCGACGCCGACTTGCCGGGCGATTTCCAGCGAAATCCCGGTGATGTCTGTGCAGTAAACCTGATCAGCGCCGTAGGCCCGCACCGCCTGGGCGATACACAACCCGACCGGCCCCGACCCGAGAACCAGGATCTGGTCCAGCGGTTTGATCCCGACCAGGCTGATCGCATGGATGGCGACTGAAAGCGGATCGATGATCGCGGCATCATCGCTGGATATCGCATCCGGCAGTTCACAGAGATGTGTTTGCCAGACCGGGCAGTACTCGGCCATCCCTCCCGGATAATAATCCATCTTGCCCCAGCCGGCGCCATGGCCGATATGCAGGGTGCTGCGGCAGAGGTTATATCGGCCGGACCGGCAGAACTCGCATTTGCCGCAGGTGTTGTAGGGGATGACCGCCACGCGTTTGCCCAACTGGTCCCGGAAAGCCGGGCTGCCGACTTCAGCGACCGTGCCGGCAAACTCGTGCCCGAGGATCATGTTGCTTTCATTGGGCGCGTTGATACCAAGCGTATGCAAGGCCCAGGGATTCTCTCCGGCAAAGTAGCGCAAATCGCTGCCGCAGATACCGCAGGATTCGACCCGGATCATCACCTGATCCGGATTCAGCTCAAATTTCGGCACTTCCTGCACGGCCAAATGCCGGGGACTGACTAGCACAACTGCTTTCATACGGTCTCCTTCCGGTTTAGGACAGATTGCCGGACGATCAATTGATCCGACCGTACAGTAACGCTTTCCGGCCGTATGCCGCTGATCGCCTGAATGATCATGTCGATGGCGATGCCGCCCATCTGTGTTTTATCGATCCGGACCGTGGTCAAAGCCGGTTCGACGTATTGGGACAAAATGATATCGTCGATGCCGACAAACGAAATATCGCCGGGGATCTTCAGCCCATGCGCCTTCGCCGCCTGCATGGCGCCGACCGCGAACAGGTCGGTCGCGCAGAAGACTGCCGTCGGGAGCCGGCCGGATTGAACGATCCGATCGAAACAGGCGCCGGCAGTCCGCTCATCGGTGGCGTCGGTCTGGATCCAGCCGGATTGGATCGCCAGGCCGTTTTGGGCGAGCACCCGGCGGTAACCGCTGAAAATCTGCGTATAAAAGTTAGGGACATATGTGGAGGTGATTAGAGCGATATCCTGATGATTCTGCCCGACCAGATATTCCATAGCCACAACCGCAGCCTGTTCATAGTCTGCTTTTACCATCAGGTAGGGTTCGCTGCCGGGATGGGCGTCGATCACAACGCAGGGAATGGCGCGGTTTTCTATTTCCTGCAGGATCAGATAGGGCGTGTCTTGGAGAAAGATGACGCCGTCGGTATCCTTGTTCTCAATGATGCCGGGCAGCTGGATGCCGGGGCCGGTTTTCGGGATATCGGTGAAAATCAGATTATATCCGTAATTCCGGCTGCGCTCCAGGAGACTTTGCGCAATCTCAAAATGAAACAGATTGGTAAATGGAGAAAAGCCCTTCTCGATAATGATGCCGATGTTGAAGCTCTTTTTCATGATCAGGCGGCGCGAACTGATGCTGGGGGTAAAACCGGTCTGCTCAATAATCCGTAAAACCTTGCCGCGGGTATCGGGACTGACGCCTTTTCGGTTGTTGATCACAAATGAGACGACGGTCGGCGATACGCCGGCCATTCTGGCGATGTCTTTGATGGTTAGTGTTTGCATAGGCCAAACCTCATCCGCGCCAAACAAGATGCATCAAGTTTAACATAGTTTGCAGAGCTGCGGAAGGTGAAACAGACGGCTGCCCGCTAATATTTATTTTACAAAACGTTTCGTAATACCGGTTGACAGTACATTGTGAAAGTCCTAGTATAGAGATACAAAACGATTTGTATTGCTGTTGCCGGAGCAAGGTCCGGCACCCGATCGGCTCATCAGTGGGCATATTAAGGAGGATTTTATATGGCAGGCGGACCCGGATCTTATCTGTTTGGCGAAGAAGAAAGAAAAGAATTGCTGGATGTCATGGAATCAGGCTATCTCTTTCGTTACGGGTCGGAAAGCGATCCGCAGTTCAAGCGCAAAGTGGCCACCTTCGAACAGGAATATGCGCAGCGGCTGGGCATGCCTTACTGCGTGGCGACCAGCAGCGGCACCGGCGCCCTGCTCTGCTGCCTGGCTGCGTTGGGTATCGGTCCGGGCGACGAAGTGATTGTGCCGGGATATACTTTTATCGCCTCGATCTCTTCGATCATCCTGTCGCGCGCCATCCCCATCCTGGCGGAAATCGACGAGTCCCTGACGATCGATCCCAAGCGGATCTGTGAAAAGATCACGCCGCGGACCAAGGCGATCATGCCGGTGCACATGCTGGGCAATCCCTGCGATATGGACGCGATCATGGATATCG
>DOFA01000233.1 GCA_003532195.1 Clostridiales bacterium | reverse complement strand
CAGAGTAAATAAATGACTTCAAGTCCGACATGATTTTCAGCAGCATCGGGGGGCAGCAAGGGCACCAGTGCCAGTCCCAGCGGTGATGGCTGCCGTCGCTGATCAGCGGATTGAGATAAAAATACTTGTTGCCATCCAGGGATACTCCAGAGAGGATCCCATTATATAAAGCCATCTCGACAACATCCATGTACCTGGCGTCGGCAAACGCCAGATTCATGTTTCTGCCCCAGAAAGACAATCCAATCGCTGCGCAAGTTTCCAGATACGCGTTGTTCGGTAATTGGTACTCATATCCAAATTTCTCTTCATAATGAATAGCGCCCACGCCGCCGTTCAAATGTAGTTTCTTCTCGGTAACATTATCCCAAAGCTTCGCAGATATATCGAAATACTGCTGCTTGCCGGTTGCCATGGCAACCGCGATCAACCCGTTATACAAAAAGGTGGCGCGCACGACATGCCCCACGGCCTCTTCCTGTTCCAACATCGGTCGGTGGTCCTGAGCGTATTCGCCCATATACCTGGGATAATTCATTCTGTCTTTATGCTGCCCTCGATTACTGATCCAGAAATCTGCGAGCTCCAAAAATTTATTGGCATCAACGTCGGGGAAATATTTCATTTTTAGATCCGGTTCATCGGTAAGCACCCGATAAAGCTCAACCAGGGCTTTTTCGGGTAGAGAGTGACCCGGTATGATATTTTTTTTCGGCGGATATCCCATCACTTCACAAAGATAGCCGGCGAATTTGACCGCCGCTTTCAGAAGATCGGCCTTCCCGGTCGCGAGATAATAATGGACGGCAGCTTCAACCAGACAGCCGGCATTAAAGAGGTCATGCTGCCAGAGCGCATTTCCTCCGTTTTCACCCCACCTGTTTTCCGGGCAAGTCAGCTGGGTAAAGGTGCTGATAAATCCGTCCGGGTCGTTTTCCTGTGCATCAATGATCTGCCCGATGTACTTATCCAACTTTTCCAGTCTTTGCCCGTCAGCATCCCGGCTTTCCAGAAAATCCGACGCAGCGCATATTGTTTCATAGATAAGACCGTCAAACCAAGGAGCCCCGGCGTGTCCGCCTGTTTTTTCATCGCGCACGCGATCAAAATTGCTCATGGCTCCGCTATTTTCCAGCTTGGTAAATACGTCGTCAACCGTGATTTCGCGCAGAGTCTTAAGCTTGGGCGACCAAAACCCATCGTCAATGCTCACGGCCTGATGTGGCACTGCAGACAAATACTTCTGATTTTCATGATTATTCATCGTTCATCATCCTTTAGATATATAATCAATATCCTGCTTTTCATGCTAGCATCTTCAAAATATGCACACAATTATACTTTATTATCTTTTCCAAACAATTTTAGCTTAACCTGAAAGCGTTTATGCTTTCGCTGTTCTCATCAATTCACTCTGCCTTTGATATAATGATGTCAGCAACTGCGGAAATGCCGGGATCATCGGCCAAACAGTTGTTACCTCAGATAAACAGGGAGTGCACATGATCGAGTTTAAAGCCTTCCAATTGCATAAAGCTTTTACAATCAGCGAAATCATGTCTTTCTACTACATGGAGGTCGCCAGCAGTTTTTCTTTTCCGCCCCAGAGGCATGATTTCTGGGAAATGGTCTATGTCGATAAGGGCGAACTCCAGGTGGAAACCGCCGCGGGTATGCACCGGCTGCCGCAAGGGCAGATCATTTTCCACGAGCCCCAGGAATATCATGTCGGCAAGGCGATTCGGAATACGGCGCCGAATCTGGTGGTGCTGACCTTTGCCTGCGATGCCGCCTGCCTGTCCTCTTTGCGAGGCAAGATCTTCCAGTTGAATCCGGGCGAACGCGAAGTTCTTGCCTGCCTGATCCGCGAAGGAACACGCGTCTTCAATCCGCCGATCGATTCGCCGGACATCCGATACCTCGAACGCCGCGATCCGGCGCCTTTTGCAGGCGAACAAGTCATTTGCAATTACCTGGAAATCTTCCTGATCCTGCTGCTGCGCCGCGCCGATCCCCTGCCCGGCGAAGAAACGGCCCAATCGGCTCTGCCGTTGCTGACCCGCCAGGATACAGGCCTCGATCTGATCAATCAGGTGATCCGTTATCTGAGCCAGCACACCGCGGAGCGTCTGTCCGTCGAACAGCTGTGCCAGCTTTTTTATACCAGCCGATCCTATTTGATGAGCGCTTTCAAGCAGCGCACCCAGCATAGCCCGATGGAATACTTTAATCTCTTGAAAATCGACCGCGGCAAATCCCTGATCCGCGCCGGCCGCCAGAGCCTTTCCCAAATTGCCGAACAGCTGTCCTACCGGGATCTGGGCTCCTTTTCCCGACAGTTCAAAAAAATAACCGGCATGTCGCCGACGGAATATCGCCGCCTGATCAAGTCTTGACCCGAAATTGGCCGGCCGGCTAAAAAGTATAGACTCCTGGCTAAACCGCCGGCCGCTGCCGCGCCTATAATGGTATTGGAGGTCTTTACTATGCTGGCGATCAAAAACATCACCCTGGTCATGAAGGATCACCTGGTGCCGGATGCCATGCTGTTGCTCGATCAGGGCATCATCCGGGATTATGGCGAGCTGCGCGGCACCCCCGTTCCTGCCGGTGCGCAAATCGTTGACGGCGGCGGCCTGTTTGCCGGACCCGGCCTGATCGATATCCACACCCACGCCGGCGGCGGCGCCATTTTTACCGACGATCCGGGGCGGGCGTCCCGGAATCTGCTCGCCCACGGCGTGACCGGCGTCCTGCCTGCCTTGTATTTCAGCCTGGACAAAGCCGGTTATCTCGCTGCGATTGATAAAATCAACAACGCTGTCGCCTCCGGAAACTGCCCGAACATACTCGGCTGCTACATGGAAGGGCCTTATTTAAATCCCAAATTTGGCGCCGACCGGCAGAATAATCCCTGGCAGGGACCAATCCAGCGTGAAGATTATCTGGATATTCTCGAACGTGTCGCGCGAACGGCGCGGGTTTGGGCTTTGGCTCCGGAGCGCGAAGGCATCGGCGAGTTTGTCCGAACGGTCAAGGCAGCGATTCCCGACATAGTCTTTTCGGTGGCTCACAGCGAAGCGTCGCCGGAACAAATCGAGTCTCTGATTCCTTACGGTTTACATCTGGCCACCCATCATACGAACGCGACCGGCGACTTGCCCAAATACCCCGAGGTCCGCGGCGTTTGCGTCGATGAGACCGTGAATTACCATGATGACATCTACGCCGAACTGATTTGCGACTCCCGCGGCATCCACGTCGCCCCCTATATGCTGCGGCTGATCGAAAAAATCAAGGGCAAGGACAAGCTGATCCTGATCTCGGACGCTTATATCAGCGATGCCCCGGCGCCGCCCGGGTATGACGGGGTCACCGACATCAATTTTGATTACGCCGGCGAAATCGCCGGATCCAAACTGACGCTGGAAGTGGCTTGCCGCAACATGATGGTTCATACTGGCTGCAGCCTGGCCGATGTTTTCCGCTATGCCTCGGCCAATCCGGCACGGCTGCTGGGGCTGTCGCAGTTTGGCGAAATCGGCCTCGGCCGGGCAGCCGATATTATTTTAGTTGATAGCTGGATGAATGTCCGCCAGGTCATCAAGAACGGCCGGATCATCCAGTCTGAAACAGAATAAGTTGAAACAGGAGAGGTATGTTATGGCTCAATTAATTTATGATCCGCCGACCGATTTTCCATTCAAGCCCGGCGACTACGTTCCGTTCAAGGACCGGGAACTGTGCGAACGGCTGCGCCAAATCAGCGGCAAAGACCTGGAAAAGCATCCCAACCCCGATTTTAAAATCAAGGTCATGATGAACCCGCATCCTGTGCTGATCGGCACCCTGTTCACCCGGATCAAAGAGTCTGACGAGCAGGATAAAAAGCTGACCCTGATCCTTGGCAATCCCGAACCGGAGACTTATTTGCCGGTTTCTCAGCTGATCAATTACCATCAGATTAATTGCCGCAACGTGCATATTTTTGCCATGGATGAATGGGCTGACGACCAGGGCCATATTGCCCCCGAGACTTACAAAGCCGGTTTTGCCCACTCGATGCTCAAGTATTTTATTTTCCAGATCGAGGAAAAACTGCGCATGCCGCTGGAGAACGTCCATTATCCAACCGACCGGAACATCGGCAGCTACTCGAAAATGATCGCCGAGTGCGGCGATGGCGGCGCCGACCTGTGCAGTTCATCGCCGGGGTGGACGGGACATATGGCTTTCATCGATCCGGTCGCCGATTTCATCACAGACAGTATGGAAGAGTATCTGCGGCAGGAAGCACGCATCGTGACCCTGCACCCGCTGACGGTCGCCCAGAATTCGCTGCACGGCGTCTTCGGCCAGTCCGGCTATATCGCCGATGTGCCGCCCAAAGCCGCGACGATCGGGCCGGTGGATGTGCTGCGTTCGCGCGAGCGCATCGAAGTCCATTCACTGCTGACCAACAATACCTTCTCGTCCTGGCAGCGCATGACTTCGCGGCTGGTCCTCCATGGCCCGGTTACGCCCCTGGTTCCCAGTTCAATGCTGCAGCTGATGAAGACCCAGGTTTATGTCAGCGAAGAAATCGCCGCTCCCTTTGCTTGCTGGGAGACTGTCAGTTACTGACCAGCACAGATTTCATCGGACCAGGCTGCTGCTGATCGCCGCAGCCGGAATTTCCGGACATAAAAAACAGGGGGGTGCCGGTCTGCCGCTTGGGTCAAATCGGCATTCCCCCTGATCAATGACAGTTAATCTTTCGTCAAAGCCTGTTTAATGCTTGACGTACACCCGGGCAAATTTCTCATCTGACGAGGTCAGATAGACAATGCCTTCAATGAACGCGATCAGGGCCGGAATAAATGTCCAGCAGAACAGCAGGTAAATAATTCCCTGGCCGGTATATCCAAGGTAAAATTTGTGCACGCCGATGCCGCCCAGGAACAAGGCCAGCAATCCGGCTGCCACCTTGCTCTTGTCGGTTGTATAAACCGGCTGCTGGGGAGCGTACTGGGGCTGTTGAATAATGACCGGCTGGACATATTGCGGCTGGGCCGGCTGCTGGGCATACTGCGGCTGCGCCGGCGGGGCATACTGGGGCTGGGCCGGCTGCTGGGCAGCCAATGCGGCGCCGCAGAATTTGCAGGCTTTGGCTTGGGGATCGACTGGTGCGCCACATTGAGGGCATTTGACTTCCATAGTTCCTCCTAAGATTTTTATTTGCAGCCCTGACGGCTGCCAGGCAAATTGCTTTGCCTCATTGAACGATCATTTTTTCCTTATTTTTCACGAGATCGCAAGTCTGGTTGATCGAGCCGACCAGATACTCCAGCTCGGACGGGTTGGATTCTGATTGATTGAGCACCTGGGCTGTCCGGTTGATCTTTTCGAGCTCTGAAAAAATATGCTGCTCAACATTGCTGATGTCCGTCCGGTTGACGCGGCCAAACGGCGTTGAGGCCTGCAGGCGCTCCCGGAGGCTGTTCCAGGCCCGGCCGACCGGCGCGTAGGAATCGGCGGCGATCCGGCCGTTCAGCAATTTTAAATTGCTGTCAGTCGTCAGGATGAGGGAAAGGAGATTGCCCGAAGCCTGCTTTTCACTCGCCTGCTCCGTCAGGTCGGTCTCCTTTTTGGCGCCCGCCATGTAAAACCCGGCCATCAGGATGATGTAGAACAAATAGATCAGCAAGACAAACAAGACGTAATATTTAGGTCTAATAAAAAGATAGGTCGTTCCGGTCAGCACAAGAACCGAAACGTTTAAAAGCAGGGTCAGGATAACAACCGCCACCGAGATCGCCGTACCATACTTCTGGGCAATGATGCCGGACAGCAGGATGGCGACGTGCAAGATCAGCAGGGTGAAAAAGACCGCGACCAAAGCCCAGGGCAGCAACGGCAGGTTGATCAGTGTCCAGACGGTGAAAAACAGAAGGCAGACAATCGTATCAACAATCAGAAGGCCGATAATCTTGAAAGTCAGGCGTGCCGCCAGTGTGTTCATCAACCCACCTCCAGCTTGGTGCCGCATTCTTTGCAGAATTTGGTGTCGATCGGATTTTCGGTCTGGCAGTTCGGGCATACGGGCTTTTTCTGGGACACTTTAAATCCGCAGTAGGGGCAGAATTTGGTGTCCGAGCTGATTTCCTTGCCACAGGCGGGGCAGTTGGCGATCATCGAAACCAGGGGTTTGCCGCATTCGCTGCAGAATTTGCCCTCGTCGGTATACTCCAGGCCGCAGTCCGGGCATTTTTGGGTTTTTGGGGCCGGGCCGGCCGGCTGGGGCGCCGGCTGGGGCTGGGCTGACTGAGCCGGATTCATATTGGCAGCCAGGCCGCCCATCGCATTGCCGGCGCCAAGTCCGACGCCCAGGCCGAGTCCGGCGCCGACCATTGTGCCCGCAGCGCCGCCGGTGTTGCCGGCTGCCGATTCGAGAACATCAAAAGACCGCTTGGAGACATAACGGTTGTCGCCGATAATATCGAAAGCGGCTTTGTCCTGAAGTATCTTGTTGATCGCCTCAAAGTCCTCATCCGGGAAATTAATCGACTGGATATAGAAATTGACCACTTTCAAGCCGAAGCGGGTGAATTCATCGCTGATCTGATCCTTGCTGAACTCAGAGATCTCATCGATGCTGGCCGAAATCTCCAGGGCAGAAATCTTCTTACGGATGATCGCCTGGGCAATCAGCGCCTTGACTTTCGAGACCAGCACTCCTTTAAAATAATCGATCAGCTTCTGGTAGCTGACGACCTCATATTCGTTCANNAATCGTCGACTTTGACGCCGAACTGGCCAAAAGCGCGGACACGCAGCTTGACCATGTACTTGGGGTCGATGACCTGGATCGGATCGATCGTGCCCCAGTTGATATCCAGCTTGGCCGTTTTATTGATAAAATAAACTTCGGCCGTGAACGGTGTCCGGCCGCCGAAAGGCAAATTGATGATGCCCTGGAGCAGCGGAATGTTGGAAGTCGAAAGCGTATAAGTCCCGGCAGTGAAAACATCGAGGGCCTTGCCGCCCTTGACAAAAACAGCTGCCTGGCCTTCGCCGACAATCAGTTGGGTGCCCATGACAAAAGAATCGCCCGGATATCGGTAAATCAGCCATTCCCTTGCCAAACCATCAAACTTGATCCGATCAATAATAGCCATATCTTTACCCCTTCACGGAATGAGAATCTAATTATATGTGAAGCATTCTGTAAACTCAATCTTGATTGATTATAATACAGGGGAAACATTAGTTCAATACGGTGTTACCTGTTCTTCCAGGCGCTGTCCTCGGCCTGCGGCCTGCGGATGCGCCTTCCAGAACAGGCAACACCGTCGTTTTAAGGATTTTTGTTCTTCTGGGCGCTGTCCTCGGCCTGCGGCCTGATTTCTTCCGATTTTTCTGAAGGTCTTTATGTTCTGGAGCTCGCATCCGCAGCTGCAAGGCGGCGAGGACAGCGAGCAGAAGAACATAAAGACCTATGGATGCGCCCGCCAGAACAGTTAACCGCTTTGTTACGTATTTTGACAAACGGCAATTGCGGTCTTATAATTTCAACACGCCCAATCAAATAAAGTTACTCCATTATCCCCATAAGCAGGTGATCGTCATGATCGTGATTGGTCTCGATATCGGAACGACAAGCATCTCCGGTCTGGCTGCCGATCTGGAAACCGGTGCGGTTATTGAATCGGCAACGATTCCGAATGACAGCCGGATCCGGTCGGATCACGAATGGGAAAGTTGCCAGGATCCGGAAAAAATCTGGAGTCTGGCCGCCGGGCTGCTTGACCGGCTGATTGACGCTCATGCCCCGGTTGCGGCGATCGGCCTGACCGGTCAGATGCACGGCATCGTCTATCTGGATCAGGACGGTCAAGCTGTCAGCCCGCTTTATACCTGGCAAGACCAGCGGGGCAGCCTGCCCGACAGTTCCGGAGTCAGCGCGGCGGAACAGCTCGCGCGCACAACCGGCTGTTTTCTGGCTGCCGGCTATGGCAGCGCCACCCACGCCTATAATTGCCGGCAGCATCTGGTGCCAAACCGGGCTTGCTGTTTTACCACGATTCAGGATTATCTCGGCCTGCGTCTGACCAGGCGCCGCAAACCGCTGGTTCATGCGTCTAATGCCGCCAGTTTTGGTTTGTACGCCTTGACTGAGGGGCGATTTGATTTATCCGCACTCCGGAAAGCTGGCCTTGACGCTTCTTTTTTTCCTGAGACGACAAATGAAACTCTTCTGCTGGGCTATTATCGGAAGGGCAAT
>DOFA01000253.1 GCA_003532195.1 Clostridiales bacterium | reverse complement strand
GTAATTTCCATGTCAGTCGCTTTTATCGGTATGGCCAATCCCGGCCTGCTGGGCTGCAAGAGCCACTGCCACGCCTATTGGGAGCTGGATTGCTTTATCCAAGGGGAGGGTTCGCTGGTTGTCGGCGGCGAACGCTTTGCTTTCAAAGCCGGTGACATTTTCTGCCAGCCGCCGGGAGTCCCGCATCAGGTTTCATCCGAACGTGGTTTTCAAGATATCTATGTCGGCATCGACGGTTTTGTGAATCCCGGCACGCATTTTGTGCCGCGCTTTTTCGATAATGCCAACCGCGACTTTTCAAACATTCTGCTCCAGATCTACCGGGTTTGCCATCTGAAGCAAAAAAACTGGCAGCGGATTGCCGATTCTTTACTGGATGTCTTATACGAATATCTTACCGCCTGGAACGAAACAGCCGGACGGCAGACTCTGGTTAATGAATTGGAAAGAATCCTGATTGCCAATCTTGCCAATCCAGATTTTTCCGTTCAGGAAGCTCTCAAAAATTATCCGGTTTCCGCCGGTCATTTCCGGCGACTGTTCCGCGCCCAAACCGGCAAGGCGCCGCTGGAATACCTGATCTCACGCCGGATTGATTTCGCCAGGCAGCTCCTGGAATCCGGCGGCGGGCAATCAATCCGCATTAAGGAAGTGGCTGCCATGGCCGGTTTCAGCGATCCTTACTATTTCTCCCGGCTTTATCGCCAGATAACCGGCATGAGCCCTTCAGCCTGCCTGGCCGGCCAGCATAAACTGGCGTCCGGCCGTCAGGAATCATGCGGCAGCCAGATCAGGCCAGGCCGTTTTCAAGAACCCGCCGGGCAATCCCGACCAGATTGACGCCCGTCTCCATGCTTCGCCGCTGCAAATAGCGGTGCGCCTGGCTTTCAGTCATCTGATGACCATCGATCAGACGCCGCTTGGCTGCGTCCAGCAGCTGTTTTTCTGCTGCACTGCGCTGTTGATGGGCTGGTATGGCAGTATGGTCGCCATTAGCGCCGTATAGGCCGCTAAAGCCGGACAGTGAGCGGTTATGGAGCAGATTGGATACCCCATCGGTCAGAACCGGGCCTGTAAATGGCGCGTCCAGGAAAAACAAGCCTGGCAGGCGGCCGTAATCTGCCCTCTGTATGTTATTTTGCAGCACCAGCAGGTCAAAAGTATCCGGAAGGCGCGTCAGCAGGTCCGGCACGCCAATATCGGGCAGGTTGGGCTGCAGGATCACAACGCCGCCTTCCTCACTGAGAACGGCCTGCTGCAGGAGCGGCATGCCGGCTGAAAAGACCTGATGAACCGGCAGGCCGGCTTCGGTCAGAGCGCTTTTAATCTTGAGTGCGGTTTTCTGGCTGGTGAAGACCAGCATGATCTGACGCATAACTTCCACCTGCATGGCCTGGGTCCTGGCGAACGAAAAGGGCCGGCTGTTTGGGTCAGTATTTGAGCAGGTAATGGTCAAGTTCCCATTGCGTGACCTTGATCTGGTAATCTTCCCATTCGGAACGTTTCGCGGTCAGGTATTTTTCAACCACATGTTTTCCAAGGGTATCGAGCACCAGCTGATCCTGTTCCATGGCGTCGAGCGCGGCTTCCAGGCTGCCGGGCAGGCTGCCGATGCCGCGNNCCGCGGGCAGCGCGTTCTTCAGCACTAAAGTGATAAATGTTGGCATCAACCGGATCCGCCGGCTGCAGTCCGCGTTTGATGCCGTCAAGTCCGGCGGCCAGGCAGAGGGCCAGTTCCAGATAAGGATTGCAGGCCGGGTCCGGGCTGCGCAGCTCGATTCGGGTCCTGTTGCCGCGGGCAGCCGGGATGCGGATCAGCGGGCTGCGGTTCTTGGCCGACCAGGCGATATAACAGGGCGCTTCATATCCGGGAACCAACCTCTTGTACGAATTGACCAGCGGGTTTGTCACCGCGCACATTCCCTTGATATGGTTCAGGATACCGGCAATAAAATTCCTGGCGACAAGCGACAGGCCGTCCGGACTGGTCGGATCGTCGAAAGCATTATGGCTGTCCTTGCATAACGACATGTTGGTGTGCATCCCGGAACCGTTGATGCCGAAAACCGGCTTCGGCATAAACGAGGCGTGCATGCCATAGCGCTTGGCAACCGAGCGGACAGCCAGTTTAAAGGTCATGATGTTATCAGCCGTACACAAGGCTTCGTCAAATCGGAAATCAATCTCGTGCTGGGCTTGCGCCACCTCGTGATGCGAAGCTTCAATCTCGAAACCAAGGTCTTCCAGGGCCAGAACCATTTCCCGGCGCACATCTTCACCCTGGCCGATCGGTTCAAGATCAAAATAACTGCCTTGGTCCGGACTGGCGGTTGTCGGTTTGCCGGCTTCATCCAAATTGAACAGGAAAAACTCGATTTCCGGCCCGACATTAAAGGTATACCCCATCGCGGCAGCTTCAGCAATGACTTTTTTCAGAACATAACGCGGGTCGCCGCCAAAGGGCTGGCCATCAGTTTTATACACATCGCAGATCAGGCGGGCGACCTTGCCCTGCTGCGGGCGCCAGGGGAAAATAACAAAACTGTTCAGATCAGGGCGCAAATACATGTCGGACTCCTCGATCCGGACGAAACCCTCAATTGACGAACCGTCAAACATGCATTCGTTGGCGAGTGCTTTTTCGAGCTGACTTGGCGTGATGGCAACGTTCTTCAGCGTACCAAAGATATCGGTAAACTGCAGCCGGATAAACCGGACATCCTGTTCCTCAACCATTCTGCTGATATCCTGTTTTGAATAACGCATTTTGAACCTCCTTCTATTCTAAAAAAAATGAAGGACGCCCCACTGACTGGAACGCCCTCGCTCTTATTTGAAAAAAGTATAGCGTGGTTTTTTCTGCTTGTCAACAAATATTTTTAACAAAAAGAGACTGGTGATGCAAGTTTATATGGTTGTTCTTGCATATTATGGCATAGATACAGTTTGAATTAAAGAATATAAGTCATTTATTGCAACTTTTAGTATTTATATTTCATATTATAAATGTTGAAAAAACTGCCGCAGCTAAAAATATCAAGCGTCTGGATATCAGCGGCAACGCGAATATCAGCATGAACTTCCATAATGATACTGGAAAAGAAAAAGCCGCCAGAATCAGTATCTAGCGGCACTATTATGGTGGGTAGTAATGGACTCGAACCATCGACCCCTTGCATGTCAAGCAAGTACTCTAACCAGCTGAGCTAACCACCCGAATGCCTGATTATTATATCCAATGGATTAACCAGTGTCAACAGTGCCGCGGCGGGGATATCGCACGGCGACCCATGAAATTCGCTGTTCCGGCCGAGGTTGGCCAGGTTTATGCGTCATTTGCCAGCCGGTTCGTTTTCCTTGATGATCAAAATCACGCCGCCCGGCAAAAGGGTCTGGCGGCTGCCGCTTTTGCGCAGTGTTTGCTGGCGCAGCAGATTGCCGTTGGCGTCGTATTTAAAAATCCGGCCATCCCGAAGGTCGATGTCGGTCAGCAACCGGCAATTGGCTGTTTCTTCGGACAAGTTGGTTATAACGATGGCGGTCCGCTCTTCGCTCCGGAAACCGTAAGCCTGTACTGCCGCCGTGGCGCCCGATATGACCAGCGGTACGCCCTGGGCGCCGGCAGAAGCGATACGGGCGGCAACCGGCCAGGAGGGCTGCCAATCCTGGCTGTCGCGTCTTGGCAGATACAGATTGCTCAGGCTGGATTGCTTGCCCAGATCGCGCAGGAGAATTTCAGTCAGATCAGCCAGATTGGGTAAATTGGTGCCATTAGGCCGCAACTGGGCAGAACGCATTAATTCGGGCCAGTTCTCGGATGGTTTTTCCGGATTGCGGGGGATCTGGTCGTAATATTCGAGGAATGCTCTCTGAATGGCCTGGCTGCTGTCCGGCAGAATTAAATTGTTGAGGTCGGAAGCGTGATAGTCAGCTGTGGAAAGCACCACGCCGTCGTTGTAATCCATACCATCGACAAAAACGACTTTACTTTTGATCTGCCGGTAATAAGGCGAATCACTTATGGTCTGAATCATGAGATTGGCAAAGTCCGCTTTCAGGCGGTCGTTGCCCAGAACACCGCTGGTATCGCAGAATTCTATCAGGATCCGGTCGAACTGATCGAACCAGGGAACTACTTCTCCCAGTTCCTGGCGGATTTTACCGTATGGTTCGGAAATGGGTCCGGCCAGAAATTCAATTAAATTTAGGATTGTCGCTTCGCTGGTATAGGAGTCGATGACCAGCCAGGGGTCAGCTCCGGCTGAATGAGTCAGCTGCAAGGCCGAATTCAAAGTGCCGCTGGTCTGACTTGTCCAGCCTTGATCGCTCAGGTGAGGATTCTCATTGCCCAGTGCGCTGGCCCAGCCATCCTGGCGAACGGTCGGGCTGCCAATAGCCGCGAAGCCCAGCCGGATTACCTGGGGTTCAATGGCGTCAATCTCCGACTGGAACGAAGATGCGAGCAGGCTTGCCTGGTCATTTGCCCGGCATAAACTGATCTGGTCCAGCCAGAGGCTGCCGCTGCCGATGGCGATATTGATCCGAACTTCATGGCTTTCCAGGCTTCCGGTTATAGTCGGAATGATGAAATTAAAACTGTACTTTTTCCAGGTTGACCCAACATTGGTGAAGGTTGTGCCGACCGTGCGGAAAGGGCCGGTCAGCCAAACCTGAGCCTGGCGTTCATCGACATCGCTCTGTTTCATCCAAAGTTCAACCCGATAGACCTCATTGCGGCTGATCTGGTCGATCAGGCTGGCGTCAATAACCTGGGACAGGATGGCAGCCTGCTCCTGACCGGCGCCGCCGCTTTGGGACTGCAGCAGCAAAGACGCAGTGCCGCCGCCAGGCGAGACTGTATCGTTCACAGACTGTTTCGTTCCTGATCCATAGACCTCCCAGGGGCTTTGGTACGCGGCCTGGCTGGGATCGGCAGCCAGATAGGACTCGGGCACCGAGGCTGAGGTCTTTTCCAGATAAATCAGGTCGCCGGCCTGATACTGGCCTTCTTTGAGGGGACTGTCCAGCCGGATTTCGGCTACCAGCTGAGCCAGGCCCAGATTTCCGGCTTCGTCGGCACTGATGATCTTATCTTTACCGGTCAGGGCAATAACCCGGCTCGTCATGCCGGTGTTGATTGCCGATTGCTGCCAGTTGGCGCCGCTGTCATTGGAAATATAAAAATGGCCGGCATCGTCAAGGATAATCAACTGCTGCCGGGAAAGCATGACCAAATCGATCGAATCGGTCTGGCCGTTGCTGCCCAGCAGATGAAAATTAACACCATCGTCACTGATCGCAATCGCCCCGCCCGATCCGGCCATAACAAACCTGCTATCGCGGAAATCGATAGCCTGCCAGTTTACCGGTTCAGTCAAATCCGTCAGGCCGGCAACCTGAATCGATTTCCAGATCAGGCCGGTACGGGACACCAGGATCGTTCCCTCCGAACCAATCGCCACGAAAGTCGACAAGCCGTAGCTGATGTCATTCAGGTCCGCCTGAACCGGCAGGTTAATTTGATGAGCCGTGCCAATTTTGCCGGTAATCAGGGTTCCGTCATCGCCTACCGAAACGAATAGCCCGCTGTCCGCGGCGGCGATCGCCCGCAGAGGCAAGGCGGCAGGTGTGCTCCAGGTCTGGATGCTCTGTCCGTCGGATGTATAAAGCAGATTGCCCCGGTTGCTGCAAACCAGAAATCCCTCGCCGGTCGAACAGATGCCCGTTAAATCGGCATCCAGGCCGGAATCGATATTTTCCGGCATCTGGCCTGTGACATTACTGATCATCAGGCCTTGCTGCCCGACTGCCAGCGATAGATTATCATTACGGCCAAAATCAAGGATTGCCAGCCCCTCAGGCGTATCGCCCGGCAGATTGACCGCCTGGAATACGCCGACGCGGTTGATGCCATAACTGACAACCTGGGCGGTTTTTTTCAAGGCCAGTCCCTGATCGGTCTGAGTCATGACCCGGGCTGAAGCCTGATCGAAAAAGCCGTCGCCATATTGACCGGCGCTGGCCTCCTGTGATGAAATTGTCAGGGTTGTGTCGTCGCCGCTGTAAACGGTCAGGGTCTGGCGAAAAACCAATAGTTCAAACGAACCTTCCTGAACCAGGTTAGAGGACTTGGCCTGGTCGAGGGATATGCCGCTGCCCATGACTGCTGTCCGGCTTTGTCCCTCCGATAGGGTCAGCAAGGTCAAGTCGTCCTGTCCGACCAGCGAGGCAGCATAATAGGCGATGAGGGCGCCAACCAGGATAACAGC
The DNA here is from genome assembly GCA_003532195.1 of Clostridiales bacterium. Taxonomy (GTDB): domain Bacteria; phylum Bacillota; class Clostridia; order Saccharofermentanales; family UBA5734; genus UBA8949. Next base: position 8,067 of record DOFA01000253.1, on the reverse strand, counting down.
CAGCAGAATCAGGCCAGTCACGACAAATAGCCGCTTGCGGATCCGGATGTATCGCTGTCGTCCAGTCCTGGCCATACTTACCGCCTACAGGAGATTGATGCCGAATTGCCGGCAATCCGCCAGCATGCTATCCGGCCAGACAGATGCCTGAACCTCGCCGATATGGGCTTTGTCAAGAAAGAACATGCACAGGCGCGATTGACCGATGCCGCCACCGACTGACAGCGGCACAGCATTCTGGAGCACGCGCTGATGAAAGTCAAGAACTTCGCGTTCAGGGCAGCCGGCCTGGATCAGCTGTTCGCGCATCGATTGCTCGTCGACCCGGATACCCATGGACGAAATCTCAAAAGACCGTTCCAGGACCGGATACCAGAAAAGCAAGTCGCCATTGAGCTGCCAATCGTCATAATCCGGAGCCCGACCGTCATGCGCCAGGCCGCTTTTCAGCTTTCCGCCGATTTGCAGGATAAAGACAGCCTTTTTTTCGCGGCAGATTTCGTCTTCACGCTGGCGCGGGGTATAATCCGGATACCGGTCTTCAAGTTCCTGGGAGGTGATAAAATACAGGTTCGCCGGTAATTTTCGTTCCAATTGCGGATAATGGCGTAGAACGTGATTCTCGACCCGGCACAAGCAGCGGTAGATATCGAGAACGATCGCCTGCAGGAATTCCAAAGATCGCTGCCGGCGCGTGATAATTTTTTCCCAATCCCACTGGTCCACATAGACCGAATGCAGGTTGTCCAGAACCTCGTCGCGACGGATGGCGTTCATATCCGTATACAGGCCTTCACCGGGATGAAACCCGTAGCTGGCCAAAGCCAGACGCTTCCATTTGGCCAGGGACTGGACGACTTCGACCTGAGCTCCGATATCCTTGATGTCAAAGCTGACCGGCCGTTCGACGCCATTCAGATTATCATTGAGGCCTGTTTCCGGCCGTACGAATAGGGGGGCGGAAACGCGGGTCAGATTCAACGTGTCGGCAATTTGCGCCTCAGCCTGATCCTTGATCAGTTTGATGGCGATTTCTGTCTCCCGGACGTCCAGTTTGGCTTGATAATGGACGGGTACAGTCAGATGATCGGCATATTGCACCATGTTTGCTCACACTTCCCCAGGCAGGTTCTGCCTGTTCTGGTTCCGGTTTTTCATCCAGAAATACAGGCCGGCCAGAATGCCGACCAGAATGAACGCGATTTCGCTGAAAAACAGGATATTGCCCAGAGTTTCATCCGTGCCGATCATGGCCGGCAGCGCGCTGCCAAGGAAATTAAACAGCACATGCATGGCGATCGGCACCCAGATCGACCGCGACCAGGCATAGGCCAGACCGAGCAGCAAGCCCGGCAGCAGGACATAAGTGATTTGAATGAACTGCATATGGAAGAGCGCGAAAACCACAGCCTGGATGATGATTGCCGCCCACTCCGGCAGCGCTTTCCTTAGCTCGCCTTGAATAATGCCGCGGAAAACGAGCTCCTCTCCGACCGGCGCCATGATGCTGACACCCAGGATCAGCCAGAAATACCCCGATTCAGCGGAAAACGCGCCGGCTGTCTCCATATAGTCCTGCATTTGGTTCTCAATGAAGGGAATGCTGTCTTGCAGCCCATACAGGACATTAAACCAGATGTTGGTCACACCCAGGGCGCCGATCATCATCGCCAGCGCCGGCAGGATAGCAGTCAGGCGGACCGGCTCGTGCAGCAAGCTGCGCTGGTCGCGTTTGCCGCTCAGGATGAGGTAGATCAGATAAACTGGTATCAAAGCAGCGGAATAGATCACTGTAATCTGCGGATACTGCTCGATCATAATGGATTCCAGATAAGCCGGGTCCTGCAGGGACTGCAGAATCTCGGAACTGCCGCCGGCCGCGGTGATGGCAATGTAGGCAAGCATATACAGCAGAGCCGCGATATTAATGACCAAATAATGCAGGCCAAGGAACAGCACCGGTATCAGAACCGTACGGATGCGGAATTTCCTTTCCGGCAGCGGTTGGGCCATCTGGACCGGACTTAGGCCGGGATCGCAGTATTCACTCATTTCATCTCCTGTTTCCGGCGCTGGCGGCAAGCTCAATCTGTCTTTTGCAGCCAGGCCTCATATTTATGGATCATGCGGATCGGACTGTACGACTCCTTGGCTTTGCGCAAGTTTCTCAGCCCCATGTCCTCTTCCCGGTTGACCATGCGGGCTTCCGGGAAAGCATAATCTAAAACAAATTTATTGATCGCCGCATACACTCCGTCATATTTCGCATCCGCTTTTTCAAAATGAATCACTGCGGTATCGGCGTTCATCAGGGACCCCAAGGCAAAAGCCGTCATTTTGCCGCCGATGCGGATGGAACCGCCCCGCAGATCCAGGCTGGCAAAGTCATCAAAAACCTGCCGGATCGCCCGATAGTCGCTGATGCAAAAATTCAGGCAGTCGAGCCCTTTTTCATCACACCAGGATTTGACCAGAAACAAGGCTTCCTCCCTGTCCTCACGGACGATCGGCCGATACTCAAACCCGGGATAGATCCGGCAAAACCGGTTCAGATAATTGCGCTTGCCGTGCAGGGATTTCCCGGACAGCTGGCGCAGTTCTTCCGCATCATACAGATAATCGTCAAAATCAGGATCATAGGCCAATTTGGCCCGATAACCGGGCATGTCCCGGACCAGGTCCAGATTGTCCTCGTCAATATACATCAGGCGGAATGGCCATTGACGGGCAGCAAAAACCGGCCACAGCGTGTCAACAATTCTTTTCAGGCCATCCCTGTCCAATTCCCCTATCGGCCAGGTTAGATGCGGGGTGGTGAATACACCGCCATCGCTGATCAGGCACAGGCTGCCTTCGAGCAGAACCTTCCTATAATTGAAGCCGGCATTCCAGGCGACCCGGCTGTTCAGGCAGGAATCGGATATCTCAGTCCGGGTCAGCTGGTGCAGACGGTTATACAAGGGGCCGTCCAGGGCAGAAAACATCGTACATCCTTCATCAGGCATATCCTTCATCCTTAATGCGCCGCTATGCTCTGCCGGCATGCTCAAAACGCCGGAAAAACTGGTCAAAAGCCGCATCCAGCTCCTGCCGGTTCTTAATCGACAGGAAATACTGTTCGCCGTCGGTATGGCGCTCGGAACGCAGAATGATGATTTCGGGTTCGGCGTGGTTGCCGTCGTCCGGCTCATAGTTGAACATGACGACGTACTCGCGGTTTTTGAACTGAAAAGAATCGATAATGGACATGTAGTACTCATGCCCATTATCGATATCGGTCAAAACCGCCAGCACATTTTCCTGTGAAGCCCGGTCGTCGCGAACGGCGTGCGCGGGATCACTGATCTTCTTCGTCGTCCTCGTCTTCATCCGTGCCTTCCTCGCAGAGGCGCATGTACTCGGCGTACACCTTGTCGTATTCAGCGTCATCGAGGCTCATCAGTCCTTCGCTGCCATCATCCATGGCAACGACTTTCGTGATAACCATTTCAGGGTCGTTTTCATTCTCTACCGGAACCAGCACACAGTAATGCTCATCCTCAAAAATGAAATCATCGGCGATGTAAAATGAATACTCTTCGCCTGTTTCCGTATCTGTCATGGTGATGATGCTTTCCCCCTGCTCATCATCGCCGCTGCAGGAACCGCAATCACAGCCGCAGCTGTCATGATTGTTTTCCATGGGATCCTGACCGCAATTGCAGGTATTCTCGTTATCATTCAGCATTTTCATTATCCTCCTGTGCCGGCTGGCCATTGCCAGCTCCTTTGTCCTCGCGGACTGCTCCATATTATACCATATCAAGATCCGCTCTAGCGATGGTTTCTGTGCATATTCCGATTATTCGTCAGGCATTATCCCGGCGGTTATCCCGGCGCAAGCTGTCCAGATATTCCTGCAGAAGGATTTCCGCGGCGATCTGGTCGACAACCGCGCGGCGCTGATGGGTCCGGACGCCGGTTTCCCGCATGATTCGATGCGCCAGTACGGTGGTATAGCGTTCGTCACGCAGAATCGGCTCGATCCCGGTCTTTTCTGCCAGCAATGCCGCCATCAGCCGTGCTTTATCCTCGGATTGCCCCGGTTTGCCCGGCTTGCCGTCGGTTCGGCGCGGGATCCCGATCACCAGGCCGGTAATACCATGCTCCCAGGTCAGGGCTGTGATGCGATCCAGCGCCCATGCCATATCTTTGCCGTTCCATCTGATGGTTTCCAGGCCGCGGGCCAGGATGCCAAGGGTATCGCTGACAGCAATGCCGATACGGGCTTCGCCGTAGTCGATGCCCAGCCATTTGCCTGCAGCTGCCGCGGGCGCGGGCGCGCCGGATTTTCCGGATCCCAAACTATCCATTCAAACCACCTTAATAACAAAATCCCGGCAAACAGTCGCGCAGTATCCGCAGAAAACACAGCGGTTTGAATCCACGACCGCATGCCCATCCTCCAGGCGCAGCGCCTGCTGGCCGCAGCGCCGGACACAGTCGCCGCAGCCGCGGCACCAGTCGCCGATCACCAGACGCCTTTTCCTGGCTTGAGTTGCAGCTAAAAGATGCGGGGCAACCGGCTGCCCGTCAAACAGGGCGATATTCATGTCAATTTCATCCTGGCTCTGCATGCCGACCGCATAGGCGTCGGCGCAGCTCAACCCAAGGGCGAAAGCTGCCGCTTCATCAAAGCGCTGCAGCAAGTGGCCGCCGCCCAGCATTTTCATGCCGTAAATGCCAATCCCGGCGGCATGTGCGTCTTCACACGCTTGAACCATATCGCCGGCCGTGCCGTCCAGCAGGCCGATGCCGGTCAGATTCAGCAGCGGGTGGATCAAGTCCGTTTCGCGATATATGCCGGGATCCAGATCCTGCCAGGCCGGATGGTCCGGCCGGACGCGAGGTGGCTGTGGCTGCGCCGCTTCGGCTATGGCCCGCACCACACCGACTGCGTGCGTGGAGACGCCGACAGCCCGGATTCTGCCCAGATCCCGCTGCCCGATCAAATAAGCCAGGGCTTCGCGATGCCCGTCCAGGGTGAGAAAACTTTCTTGCTCATGCAGAAGGAAGATGTCGATCACATCCAGATCCAGCGCCCGCCGGGCTTGCTCGAGGCTGGCTTCGGCCATCTTGCGGCTGTAGGCGTAAGTTTTGGTGCTGATCACCGGCTGCCGGCTGATCTGGCGCAGCGCGGCCCGCATATGCGGATAGGTTTCATAGATCTCCGCCGTATCCCAAAAATTAATCCCCCGGCGGCTGGCATAAGCTAACAGGCCGCCGCCATCCGCCGCTGTCAGTCCGGCCTGTGCGGGGCTCATCGTCAAGGTGCCGAAACAAAGTCGGGAGACCGTCAGGCCGGATCGGCCCAGTTTGCGTTGCTCCATGCGGAAAATCAGATCCCGGAAATATATTCTTTGACGATATTCTCCAGGAGCTCATCGCGTTCCATGCGGCGGATAATCGCGCGGGCGCCTTTATGATTGGTGATGTATGTCGGATCGCCAGATAAAAAATATCCAACCAGCTGATTGACCGGATTGTATCCCTTTTCCCGCAAGGCTGTCAGAACCTCTTTCATGATGTCCTTAGCCTCGCGGCTGTTATCGGCGCCCAGATCAAAACGGGCGGTTTCGTTGCCTACCATAGGAACACCTCCAGGGTTGCTGCTGCTTTCATAAAACTATCATATCACGAAAGACTGGCATTTGCATTACCGCAGACCAGAAAATTCTCATCCGACCTCAATCCGGTCACTGAGACAATCTGGCCTTCCGACAGTCCCGGCGATGCCGGCAGGAGAATCGGCACATATTCCGGCGTATAACCTTCGAAATATCCGTCCGGGCGCAGCTTTTCCAGAAGCACCCGTTGGCTGCGGCCGATCTGCCGGCTATGAAACGCCGCTGCCAGATGGCCCGCTAAAGCGAGCATTTCCTGGCTGCGCCGGTTGATGGTCTGCGGGCCGACCGGATCCGGCATGCTCGCGGCTGCGGTGCCGGAACGGCTGGAAAAGCGAAAAACGTGCAACCGGGTGAAGCCGATTTCCCGGCAAAACTCCAGGCTGGCCTGATGTTCGGTCTCTGTTTCGCCGGGGAAGCCGACGATCACATCCGTGGTCAGCCCCGGCTGGTCAAAGCTTTGGCGCAGCCGTCCGACGATTCCACGGTATTCCCGGGTCTGATAACGGCGGTTCATGCGGGCCAGGACCGTGTCGCTGCCGCTTTGCAGTGAAAGATGGAAATGCGGCAGCAGCTTCGGATTTTGTCGGGCCAGCTCGATGAAACGCGGCGTCAGGGAGAGAGGCTCCAGCGAACCGAGACGGATACGTTCGATGCCGGGGATGGCAGCCATTTCCTGGGCCAGCTCCATAACCGCGTGGCTGGGCAGTCCGTACTCGGCGCCATATGAACAAATATGAATACCGGTCAGGACCACCTCCCGATAGCCGGCCGAAGCCAGAGCGGCCGCCTCTTCGATGATATTTTCGCAGGAACGGCTGCGCACGCGGCCGCGGGCGAACGGGATCACACAGTAAGCGCAAAAGCTGTTGCAGCCGTCTTCGACTTTAATATAAGCGCGGGTCTCGCTCTGGCGGTCTGCAGGCCCCAGTTCTTCATAGGCCGCCAGGCTGGTTGCGCCGGCTGTGCCGGTTGCGCCGGTTGTGCCGTCAGCCTGGCCGGAAAAATGATCCGCCGGGGCGGGCAGACCGCGGCGGTGCAGCAAATCCAGGATCTGCCGCAGCACCTGGCCTTTCCCGTTTGTACCGACCGCGATATCCGCACAGTCGGAAACATCATGGAGTTCGGCATGGCAGCCCAAGGCGACAACGATCGCCGACGGATTGTTCCGGCGGGCCCGGCGCAGCATCTGGCGCGATTTACGCCCGGCTTCACCGGTCACAGTGCAGGTATTAACCAGATATACATCGGCTTCCGAGTCGAAAGAAACCTGAATAAAACCAGCCTGGCAAAATTGCCGGCACAGGGCATCCGTTTCGTAATGGTTGGTTTTGCAGCCCAGTGTGTGAAAAGCTGCGCGAAGCTTCGTCATAAATGAAAATCCTTTATTTCGCTAATAATCCTGTTGACATTTTGGCTGACATATTATTGGATATTATTGCACAATTATCTCCTGATAAAAAGTGCCAGCCCGGTGTCCGGCAAGGAGTGACGCGATATGCGAAATTTTATGGTTCATCTGAAATCTATTAACGACGTCAAGGAGTTTGTCCGCATCGTCAATGACTTCCCTTATGATGTCGATCTGGTATCAGGCCGCTATGTTGTGGATGCCAAATCGATCATGGGGATTTTCAGCCTGGATCTGACCAAGCCGATCACGGTCGAGATTCAAAATGACGACAGCGCCGACCTGCAGGAAAAGTTAAAACATCTTATCGTTTAAACCGTTTCTTTCGGCCGGCTTTTTGCCCGGCATGGCCGAGAAGTTCAAAATCGATCTGCCGGCGGACCGTGTCTGCCCGCGCCACCTGCACGTTCACGGCATCGCCCAGGTTCCAGGTCTGGCCGCTGGCGGTGTTGACCGCCCGCAGCCGTTCTTCTTCATAAGAGATATACCCATTCATGCTGCGGTAAGGCACCATACCCTCGACAGTGTTTTCCAGGCGGACAAAAATGCCGGCGGAGCTGAATCCGGAAATAACTCCGGCGTAATGCTCGCCAAGATGCCGGCTCAGATATTCCGCCGCTTTTTGGTCGATCGAGTCCCGTTCCGCCTGGGTGGCCGTACGCTCCATCAGCGAGCTGTGTTCGGCCGCATTCGCCGATTCTGCCCGCCAGATGCGTTTGACCTGTGTATGTAGATGGGCTTTGATGACCCGATGGATGAAAAGGTCGGGATAGCGGCGTATTGGCGAAGTAAAATGACAATAATGTTCCGACGCCAGCCCGAAATGGCCCAGGTCAACCGGCGAATAGCGGGCTTTGGCTAAGGAACGCAGCAAAAGCTCAGCCAGCGTCAGGCCGTAGGGTTCCTGCCTGACCTGTTCCAGCGCTTGGGCCAGCTGGCCGGGAGTCGGTTTACCGCGCAAGCGGATACGCACACCGAGCAGCCCGGCCAGCT
>DOFA01000221.1 GCA_003532195.1 Clostridiales bacterium | reverse complement strand
GATGGGTTTTCCGGACATGAAACTGCCCATCCAGCTGGCGCTGACCTGGCCGGAGCGGCTGCCCGGCACCCAGGCCTGTTTCAACCCGTTCGACCCGCGGGCCAGCCAGCTGACCTTCGAGGCGCCGGACCGTTCAACGTTCCGTCTCCTGGATCTGGCGTATGAAGCCGGCCGCCGCGGCGGGTCGCTGCCGGTTGTCATGAACGCCGCCAACGAGACCGCGGTCAGCCTGTTCCTTGCCGGCCGCATCGGATTTCTGGCTATTGCCGATCAGGTCGAAACTTGCATGAACCAGCACATGAAGCAGGATTTCATGACAGTCTTCAGCTTTGATGATATGATGGGGTTGGATCAATGGGCCAGGCAGCAAGTCATGGGACAGCCAGTTAAGGAGCAATGATCAATGGGAATTGTTGTTGGAATTTTAATCTTGAGTTTAATGATGTTCGTACATGAACTGGGGCATTATCTGACCGGCCGGCGGCTGGGATTTAAAATTGAAGAATTTTCGATCTTTATGGGTCCGGTGCTGTTTTCCTGGGAACGCCAGGGCATCAAGTACAGTTTGAAGCTGCTGCCGATCGGCGCTTCGGTGCGCTTCGCCGGCGAATACGTCGAAAACGACGATTTCGGCGATGATCCGGGCCATTTTTTCAACCGACCAAAGTGGGCGCGGACGATTGTCATCGCGACCGGGCCGGCGCTTAACCTTTTATCCGGCGTCCTGGCCTTCCTGATCATGTTTGCTTCTTTCGGCTATACCGTGCCGGTCATCAGCCAGGTCAATTCCGAGACCCAGGCAGCCGCGGCCGGCCTGGCGGCTGGTGACCGCATCGTTCGGGCTGCCGGCAAATCGGTCGCGACCACGCTGGATTACACAGGCCTGGTCCTGTTCGTTGCGGCGGACGACCCGCTCGAGATGCAGGTGCGCGGCGCGGACGGCGCGAAGCGGACAGTCGTGCTGCAACCGGTCATGAAACTGCGCTATCGGCTGGGCATTACGGTCCATGCCGACGCGGCGCAGAAGGGAGCGGTCATCGAGGCTGTCGACGCCGCCTCCAACCTTGGCCAGCCTGTCCTGCAGGCGGGCGATATCCTGCTCGCGGTCAATGACATTCCCTATGAAGACGGCGCCGCTTTCGCCGCCGCTGTCCAGGCGAGCGCCGGTCAGCCGATCGAGCTGACCGTCACACGCGCGGGCGAGACGATCAAGCTGAGCATGGTGGCCACCCAGTATGAAGAGCTGCTGACCCGCGGCGTCTATTTCCAGACCCGGACGGAATTCTGGCCGGCAGTCGGCCAGTCCTTCCAATGGTCCTGGTCCATTATCAAGGTGACCCTGCGCAGCTTCGGCATGCTGTTCACCGGAACGCTCAGAGCTGAAGACGCCTTGTCCGGGCCGATCGGCGTGGTGACCATGATCAGCGACGTCGTCACCGAGAAACAGCCGCTGTCCGATAAGATCATCAATCTGCTCTGGATGTTCGCCCTGGTTTCGGTCAGCCTCGGATTTATGAATCTGCTGCCGATACCACCGCTGGACGGTAACCATCTGCTGCTGATTTGCATTGAAGCGATCCGGGGCAAACGGCTGTCGGTAAAAACGCAGAACCTGATCGGCATTGTCGGCATTGTCCTGATCGTCCTTCTCGCCCTGGCCGGGCTCTATTTCGATGTTCTACGCCTGATTGCGCGCTAGACAGCAGCGGAGGTTCTGATGATCAAACGCCATATAACCCGTACAGTTCAAGTCGGTCCGGTCCTCATCGGCGGCCAGGCGCCGGTATCTGTCCAGTCCATGAACAACACCGACACCCGCGATATCGCGGCGACCAAAGCCCAGATCGCACGCCTGGCTGAAGCCGGCTGCGACATCACCCGCGTCGCGGTCCCGGACCTGGAAGCAGCCGAAGCGCTGGCCGAAATCCGCCGCGGATCGCCGCTGCCGATTGTTGCCGACATTCATTTTGACTATCGCCTGGCTCTGGCGGCGATTCAAGCCGGAGCCGACAAGATCCGCATCAATCCGGGCAATATCGGCGACTCCGACCGGATCCGCCAGATCGCCCGGGCAGCGCGGGAAAGGGGCATACCCATCCGGGTCGGCGTCAATTCCGGCTCGCTGAGCCGCGAGATGATCAGCCGCTTCGGCGGCGTCAACGCCGAGTCGATGGTCGCCTCGGCGCTGGAAGCGGTAGCCCGGCTGGAAGCGGTTCATTTCGAGGATCTGGTTATTTCGATCAAGGCATCAGATCCGCTGCTGACGATTGAAACTTATAGACTGCTGGCCGAGCGGACGGATTACCCGCTGCATGTCGGCGTCACAGAAGCCGGTACGTCTTATGAGGGGATTATCCGCTCGGTTGTCGGCATTGGCACTTTACTGGCCGAGGGCATCGGCGACACCCTGCGCGTTTCGCTGACGGCCGATCCGGCCGAAGAGGTCCGGGCAGCCTTCAGCCTGCTGAAAGCGCTGGGATTGCGTCAGCGCGGGCCGGAGCTGATCAGCTGCCCGACCTGCGGCCGCACGGAGGTCGACCTGCAAAGAATAGCCGAAGCGGTGGAAAAGCGCCTGCAGTCCTGCACCTGCCCGATCCGGGTCGCCGTTATGGGCTGCGCGGTCAACGGGCCGGGCGAAGCCCGC
>DOFA01000172.1 GCA_003532195.1 Clostridiales bacterium | reverse complement strand
CGGTGGGGCGATATTCGGCGACCGCCGTTATAATACAGTTTTCATCTATCACAATGGCGCCGAATCCTATTATGCCGCCCGGGGATTTCGTGGCCTGCTGCGCGTCTGACCCAAAAAAATGGTATGCGTGCGATTTAAAACGAAGGGAAGCGGGGTAAAAGACCATGGCAGTCTGGCAATGCCCGAATTGCGGGCGCGAATTTACCAGGAGAAATACCAAACACAGCTGCGGCGAGCCATTGGAAACAATCGACGCCTATATAGCCGCCCAGCCGGAACCGGTGCAGAATTATTTAAACCAGGTGCGCGACACGATCCGAGCAGCGTTGCCGGATGTTCAGGAATGCCTGTCCTGGCGGATGCCGACCTATTGGCATCGGCAGAATATCATCCATTTCGCGGCATTCAAGAATCATCTTGGCATATATCCCGGCAGCGAGGCGATTGAACATTTCCGCGATCGCCTGGCGCCGTACGCGTTCAGCAAGGGCGCGGTGCAGCTGCCATATAATCAGCCGCTGCCTTTGGATTTGATTACCGAGATCGCCCAATGGTGTTATCAAAGGGCGGTCAACCCAAGCTGATTATTCCGGATTATTATTGGCGCTGGCCTTGCTTTTTATCGTATTATCGAGGGCAAGGATGTTCTCACCCTTTATCACAAGCACGACCGGAAAGCCATCGGATCACTCGGGCTGCACAAATCCTGGGCCAACGAAGAGGAGCGCTTTCAAAATCTGAGAATCAAGGAAATCGGTTATGTGCTGGCCAAGGACTACTGGGGCCAGGGCTTGATGCCGGAGGCTGTCCGGGCCTTAATGGATTAGTGAAAGAACAGGCTTGAGAAAGATTTGTTATCAGTGAAGAGGGCAAGCAGTCAAGATAGTCTTCCTATTAATCAGTCGGCCAAGATGCCGACCTTATCAGCGCGGCTGAGCATGCTGAGACCATGGGGCGATTCGCTGCGGATTTCGTCGCTGTAATCTTTGCCTGCCTGAAATTTCCCCTGGTGAAGGCCGTCTTTCCATTGGGCAATGTCCGTGACATCATAAACGACACCGTCAACGGCGATATAGGCCTTTCTGCCTTCGAGGCCGTCATACTGGGCCAGCTCATCAATTGTAAAAGACCGTTCAGTCGCGTTTCCGGTTGCGGCTGTGTTTGTAGTTGCAGCAGCGCCTGAACAGGCACTGGCAGCGATAACCGCAAGCAGAATGACCATTAAGAGCAGCAGATGACGGCTCATCCTTTGATTAGTCTTAATCATGTCAAGCACCCCTTTCAGCGGCCATTTGTCACCAGGTGGACAACAATGGCGATAATCAGAAGGCTCGCCACAGTCCGGTGGATATAAAACCAGGCGGATCGCTTTTTCTTTTTGATAAAATGCCCGTAACCGCCCAGGAAGCCATTAACGACCATCAGGATGGCAGCGGCAAGCCCGGTCCAGGACAGCCATCGATAGACCAGCTGGATGATGATGTGGGCAGTCAGCATCAGAGTCGTGAAAAGGGCAAAGAAACGATGGTACGTGACGATAAATCTCTGGATATGGCCATAAGCGGTCTTCATTTTCGATTCGCGGGGCAAGGGGGCAATCTTTGTCCTGTAGATGACCTTGACCGGGTAATTCAGCAAGGTCAGGAATAAACCGATTGCGATCAGCCAGCCAAACAGACTGCCGGTTTCACTCATGAGCATTCCTCCATTCCATATATCCGCAGACACCCCGATTTTGTTTCATGAAATACCTTGATTCTATTATAATCGATTGCTGTAACCGGGTATATGGTTTTTAAAGAGACCGGGGAATGGCCGGAATTTTAACTGCAAATGAACCGGCGTTCCCGGCGCAAACCCAGCAAGATGAACAAGCCGGCCAGCGCCAGGTAGATCAGGCAGGCTGCCAAGGGTACCTGACCGGCCGGCGTTTCGAGGGCGAACAGATTATACTCCGCCAGGGTGCCGGCCAGGGAATAGATCAGGGCGGCACTCCCGAGGAGAACCAGTCCGAAAGAGAGCAAAGCTGATCGCGTCAGATAGATCAAGCCATAGTAAAGCGCAGCCAGGAAGAACACCTGCCCGGATAAGCGCAGTATTTCCCAGACGCTGTCCGGATAGCAGCGGACATACCAGATAAAAAGCGGTGCGGCGGCAGCCAGGTAAAGCCCGCAAAGATAGACCGAGAAACGAAGTTTCGGGCGCCGGTCCGCTGCGTATAGGACTTCGGCGATATCGTGGTCCAGATACTCCCGGAAAAACAGATAGTGCCAGACGATCGAGAGCAGGGGAATGAAGGTCTGTGCCTCAGCAAAAAACCGCAGCCGGCCAATATCTGCCGTGCGGGCCGCCAGCTGGATATTGCGCTGCAGGGACGGCAGAAGCGCGTACAGGAAAATCAGCGGCGTCCAAAGCCAGCCGCGCATGTTTTTCAGACTGAGCCAGAACCGGCAGCTTGCCGCCCGCATCAATCTGCCAACCGCTTGACCGCATAAAGATAGCCGTCAGCAGCTCCCGGCTCGCAGCGGCGCGCCGCCCGAGGGATCGAGTCCGGATCCGGGACGCTGCCGCCCGTGCCGGTCAACAGAATGCGAACCTGTTTACCCCAGGCCGGGTCGTCAAAATAGCTGATGACCGTTTTATCAAGCTTAATTTGATCCAGTTGGTCCGCCGGCAGTTCATAGACCCGTCCGGCAGCCAGCCGGGCCAGACCGGCCCTTGAGCCGTCAAAGCAGAAACGCCCGTTGCTGAGCACGATAACCTGATCGCAAGCCGATTCCACATCCTCGACAATATGCGTGGCCAGAACGACCGGACAGCGGTGGCCCAGCAGGTTGAGAACCGACTTGAAACGCAGGCGTTCTTCCGGGTCAAGGCCGGCCGTCGGTTCGTCAAACAGAATCAGGTCAGGCTGGCCGAGAATCGCCTGGGCGATCCCCAGCCGGCGGATCATGCCGCCGGAGAGCCTGCCGCATCGTTCCCGAATCCGGTCCGTGAGACTAACCGACTGGATCGCCGTTTCGATTTCCTGTTTGCGGCTTTCTGCGGGCAACTGTTTCAGGCAGGCGAAATAAAGCATCTGCTGATAGACGGATAATTCTTTGAGCAGGCCGAATTTCTGCGGCAGGTAGCCGATCATCGGCTCCCGGTTTTTCCAGGCTGACCTGGGCCGGCCGTCAAACAGTACAGACCCGTCCGGTGCTTCCAAAAGGCCAGTGATGAGCCGCAGCAGCGTTGTTTTTCCGGAACCATTAGGGCCGAGTAATCCGTAGACCCCGGGGTGCAGTGTCAGGTTGACAGCGTGCAGGACTGTTCTCCGGCCATACGATCCGGTAAGGTTTTTAATTTCCAGTTGCATCGAGACCCTCCTTCGCTGAGGAACCATTCTCCGCGGAACCATGTTCCGTGGAATCAAGCTCTGCGGGCTTGCCCGCTTCGCTGCCCTCCGCCAGGCGGCGCAGAAAAAGCTGATCATCCGCCGGCGTTCTGGCGTCGAGCATATAGCTGAGAATAGCCGGCACGACCCGGACGGCGCCCAGCCGCTCAACCGCCAGGGTTAGCGGCTCACGCAGGGCCAGGCGGGTGTCGTACTCGTGGGTTGGCATACCCTGATTGGCCATCATCTGCCGGCTGGACTCCAGCATATCGAACGTGCGCAGCAAGTTGTCCAGGCATTGTTCCGGCGTTTCCCGCAGGCTGTTGACGAACAGGTCGCAAAGCGCTGAATCGGTTTTGGTTGCCTGTTGCGTCAAGTAATATCTAAGAATATCCGCAACTTTAAATTCAGTGCCGCTGATCAGGATATAGTCCTGAAAGACCGCCAGCTGGTTGCTGTGATAAGTTCGGCCGAGATCAAAAGACGGATGCAGGATGAGCTTGCCGAGCCAGATATCCAAATTCAGGTTGTAAACGCTTTCCAGGCGATCCAGCGCCTGGTTCAGGGAGTCCTTCATCCGGGAGACAAATTGCGCACAGCCGGCGGTTCGGTCGAAAGACAAGGGCAGGCAGGAAAGGACCTGCGCGTCGCCAGCCGGCAGGATCTGTCCGGCAAACAGGCTCAATCCGTCAGTCCGGCCGGCATACGAGCCATCTCCAGCCTGCGGCAGGTTGGTGACCGCTTGCCGGCAGCCGGCAACCGTCAGGCAAAAGTCGGCCGGTTCGATCCGGTTATAAGGATTGAAGCCATAACCGCACAGATCGTCGATGAAGACCTGGCGGCTGCCGGCCATCGGATACCAGGGGAAATAGCCCGGCAGCATAGCGGCTTCGCTGTTGCTGTAGAGCATCTGGCAATGGCCGCTGTATTGCAGTGAGATCTGCATATTCTGACACAGGGAGGGCAGATGCAGAGATAACAGGTCTCCGTCCCGGATAAAGCTTACTTCCTGACCGCTCGCCAGTTCAACCCGCGAAACCCGGTAACCCCGGTACAGGGTGAGGGTCAGATCCTGTACGGGCGCATCTGCCTGAATATTGAGACTGGCGGAAACATCCAGTCTGCGGTTGAACCGGACGTCCAATACGTAAGCGCTAATCCTGAAACCGGGATTCTGAGTGTCGCGCAGCGAAAGATCCGTGTATCCAAAATGATAATAATACATATCAGCATAGATGCCGTCCCAGCGATGGTTGAGGCGGTACAGGCTGGCCGGCTGGAAAGACAGGACCAGAAACACAGCGGCGGTCGCGACAGCCGCAATTGCCATCATCCGTCGGATCTGGCGGCCGCGTTTGAGGCAGCTGGCCAGAGGGCCCAGCCCTGTTAACAATAACAACCAGAAAAGCTGGACCTGCAGCCGGGGGCCTTCGGTCTGCAGCCCATATTGTAAATCGACCGCCCAGCCCCGATTTTGATAGAGAATCGTAAACGGCCAGCGCAAAGCATTGAAAACCTGGTCAATCGGGAATCCTTCCGGCTTGATTTCCCAGACCAGGTTTTCAGCAAAAGGGCTGACCAGGAGCAGGAAGACAAATAAACAGCCGTAGGCGGTCAGACGTCCGACCCGGCTGGCCAGGACGTAAGCCAACAACACGCCGATCAGGGAGGGCAACAGCAGGTTAAACAGGATCGGTTTACCCAGATAGCTGAGAAAATAGTTCTGCCCATCGTTGAGCAGGGAACCAGTCAGCAGGAGGAGCAATTGCAGCAGGTGAATCAGAGCCAGCACGATCAGCTGCCAGAGCAGCATATGAACGAGATAAAGCGGGCGCCCTCCGGTGACGGCGGCCAGCGCCTCATCTATGGCCTGCTCTTTGGCCCGGCTAAAAAACTCGTAGGCGGAACAGACAATCAGGACGAGAACGTAGAATTGCAGATAACAGGCGCCGTAGAGCAGATTAATGCCGGTAAAGCCCAGAGCGGCAATTAAGGGAACTGTGGCTGTTGCCGCTGCAAGGATGTTCAGACACAGAACCAGGCGGCTGCAGAAAAACAGGATCATCGGCATTTTCAAAATATGACCGGTCATGGCGAGAGTCCTTTCCTGTCGATTCGGGCGCGGATCGGAGTTGAAAAGCAGCCTTGCCCGAAACCGCTTGCGTTAATTTAACTTGGTTATTGAACCGGTGGCGTAGCAGCCGTCGGAGGCCATATAGGGATGAAGACGGACACGCCAGATATCCGGACTGCCTAAATAGTTATAGTAGAGATCATAATCGACCATTTGTCCTGGCAGCGCGAGCTCCTCGCATTCTGTTTTAAACCACCAGAGATATTTGTCCTGGGCTTCGACAGCGATCTGATGGGCGGAAAATTGATTATTGTCACCCGCATAATTAAAGTATTCGCCATAAAGTGAGGAAGAAACTGCGCTGGAATCTACCAGGTGGATAATGCAGGACTCACTGAGCGAAAACACGGAGCCAAATGAGGCGCCAAGCACCAGAATGAGGCAGATCAGGCTGACGAATAGTTTGCTTTTCATATGTTAATCCTTTCCTGTTGATGCTGATGAACAAGGCTGCCTTTCTGGAAACCATTAAATCACATCATGTCACGATACGCAACATTTATATTTTAATTCACGCCGGGTGATAAAGAAACCGGCGGAGGACCGCCGGCGAAGAGAAGGGGTTCAATTTTTTCATCTGCAGGTTATCAGGCCATATGGGCAAGGGTCAGCTGGCATAATTCATCAATGCCAATAGTTCCAACCCCGAAAATGGAAGTGCGCAGTTTGCCCTGGAAAACAGCCGTCCATTCTTCCGGGATGCTGGCGGCGCCCAGCATCATACCGAGGATCGAGCCGGCCGTGGCGCCGTTGCAATCAGTATCGAAACCGCAGCCGACGGCAAGGCAGATCGTCTTGCCAAAGTCCATCTGGCCGTACAGCAAGGCGGTTATGACAATCAGGGCATTCGAAACTGTATGACACCAATGATGGCTGCTGTTCTCGTCATAGCGGCTGGCGATCCAGCGGATGCACTCGTCGGCAGTCTTGCCGGCATCAAAGAGGCTGATCAGTTCCGTCACTTCGGCATGGAGCCTGGACCGTGCCGGTATTTCCGCCAAGCCGCGCAGTATAACCGTTTTCAAATCTGAGCCGACCGCCGCGCAAGCAAGCATGGCGGCGACGAACATTTCGCCATAGATGCCATTCTTGACATGCGAGACCGAGGCGTCCCGCCAGGCCATATCGGCTGCTGCTTCGGGATCGCCGGGATTGATATAGCCAAAATAGTCCGCCCGGATCTGCGCGCCGATCCATTCGCGGAAAGGATTCTTGTAGATCGCCGACACCGGCGGATAATAGCCATTGACGAAATTAATGAAAGCGACCCGCTCGGCCGTGCAATAAGCGTTTTTCGGCTGGCTGTCGAGCCAGCAGCGGGCGACATCTTCCGGACGAAATTCCCGGCCGTATTGCGGAATGAGTTTGGCAGCGGCCATAACGGTGTAGTTGGTATCGTCGTCAACCGGCGCCTCATGAATGGTGTCGGCAAAGCAGTGCCCTTTCAAGGGATATTTACAGTTTTGATAGATTTCCTCATTCAAATCGGCCAGCCTGATGTATCTCTGCAGCGGATAATTGCCGGTCGCCTTGAGCAAATAATTCAAGTCGCCGGTCCGAATACCTTCGATCGGCTTGCCAAGCAGGCAGCCGGCAATCCGCCCCAGCCAGGCGCCCCGCACTTTATCGCCGATAACCGATTGATCCGCGGGCGGCATGGCTGTAAAGGGATAGGGCTTGCGGCAAGCCCGGATTTCTTCCAGAGCCGAAGGTTCATAAAAAGCATATTCCGGTATTACCGGCTCGCGATGCATCAGCCCAGCCAGATAATCGGCCATATCCTCCCGGGTTTTGCCTACGGGCAGGGCGGCGATCTCCTGGGCCAGCTTCTTGTACTTGGCGACATCCCGGCCTTCGTCGAGCAATTGTTCATACTCGATCAGGATATTGGATGAATAAAGCTCCCATCCCGGCAGCGTCGCATAGTTCGGCAGATATCGATGCGAAAAGCGAAGCTCTTCATCTGTTTTGATATCTGACTTGTCGACAATTAGTTCGTCCAGCGTTACATGAAAGCGTCGGCTGATCGCAACCAGTTTTTCAAGGTCCGGCGTGGCGGCTCCGGATTCCCATTTTTGCACGGCCTGACGGGTCACGCCGACATATTCCGCCAGATGCTCCTGCGTCAAACCCGCGCCGACGCGCAGCGCGGCGATTCTTGCCCCGATTTTCATATTCTGTCCTCCTGCCTGACCGCCTGCGTATTCATCCGCCGGCAGAATATGTTATCAATTTATAGCTTCTTCGCGGCAAAGGCAACCAACCGGCGGTATCGGAATCAGGCAACTGGGAGTTGCTTTTTACGTTTGAATCATTCGCCTTTCATGCCGATAGTTTCCGCTTTTCCATCGAGGATCGCCACGCTGAGCCGGATCGACTCGCCGATTGCCGCATCAATATCATCCGGTTCCACACCCAGCGGTTCGCAGCCCAGGGACTTGTCGATGAACTGGTTGGAGCACTGCAGGGCCGTAAATTTAGCCAGGTTGAGACCGCCTTCGTGGCCTGCCGCTTCCTGTTCCTTCATGATTTTCCGGGCGCTGAGCGTAAACAGCCAGTCGGGGATGGTGACAATTTTTTTGTTTGGACAACCCAGGTATTTATGGACGATGGTCAACATCTCCCGCCAGGTCAGGTTGTAGTAGCCGATCGGATAACTATTGCCGCCCCGGCCGCGCTCCAGCGCTCCGGCGACAGCTTGCCCGACCTGCCGGACCGTAACCATGGTGGTGCCGCCCTTTGGATAAAGAGTGATCCTTTTCATACGGCGCACATTATCCGCCAGAAAAACCCAAACCGGCTTCCGCCCCGGCTGCGTGCCAAAGATGTAGGGCAATTCCAGCACGGAAACAGCGAAATCCTGATCCGCAAAGGAAAGCGCCATGGCCTCCTGATCCCGCCGGCTGCGGATATATGGATGCCAATGGGAGAGCTGCTTTTCCGGCCAGATCTTGTCGAAATAAGTGAAGTAGGATCCGCAAATGACGGCATGTTTTACGCCGCTTGACTTGGCGATGCGCAGCAGTCTTTCCAGCGGCGTGATGTTATATTTTTTGAAGAGCTCATAGATCGGCGCCGGACCTTCGATTCGCTCGTCCACACCAGCCGCGAAGACAAAACCCTCGCAGCCAGCCAATCGTTGGCTGAGATCCTCGTCGGCCATTTCCATGAAATTGCCCAGATCCAGCTTCATCTCCGGCGGCAGCTGCTCGCCGGGCGGGATGGGCGGCAAGGCCAGAGAAAAGACCTCATGGCCGCGCCGGATCAATTCCCGGGCAGCCTCGCTGCCCAGCAAACCTGTTCCGCCAATCAGAAAAATTTTCATGAATGGATCACTCCTTGAATTTTCCCCTGCCGCAGCGATATTCGCTGGGCGTCTTTCCGGTCTTCGCACGGAATTGCTGGGAAAAGAAGACTTGACTGGCATACCCGCAAAGCGATGCGATTTCGCCTACAGAGCGACTGCTGTAAGCCAGCAACTCCGATGCCTTTTTCATGCGCAGGGAGATTTGATACTGGCGGATGGACAGACCGGTAGCGGCGGTTACAATACGGTTGATGCTGCTCTTGTGATAAGAGAACACGCGTGAAATTTCAGCGCAAGTTACTGTCCTTTCATAGTTATCTTTTATATATTCCAGAATGGCGTATTCCCGCTCACCGGTGCGGGCGGCCGAAAACCGTGAGGAGCGCAGCAAATCCAGCAACAGCGATGAGAGCAATGAATTGCAGATCTCCCGGCTGCTGATTCTGCCCAGGGCGTATTCCTGAACCATCCGGTTAATCAGAGTAATCCGGAAAGTGTCGGACAGGATATTCATCTTATTTGGCAGGATTAACGCGGCGCTTTCATCATGAACTCTGAAATCGATTCCAGTGAGCAGGAAAGGATTTTCTTCATGTGCCAGGATCGTATTGGCAGTACCTGGTGGACAAAAGAACAGGTCGCCCATCGCAGCCGGGTATGCCGTCTGTCCGATGCGGAAAATACCGATGCCTTTATGGACATAAAGTAAGTATGGGAAATTGAATACGCGTTCGGCAGTTGCGAAACCGCGGTCACAGGGATAGAGATTGATGAAGTCGAGATTTGCCTTCATAGCTCCGCTTTCGTGGGTTACGTCATTTGTTATAATATTTGCATCCCTATTCTATTGTTCAGGCACTGTAAATATTATATTGTATCAGAAAAATGAAGTAAAGCACGTCAAGCGGCTTATGTGAAGCGGTTCAGCGCGAGGAGGCCGATTATGAACCTGATTGAAAAACCAAAGGATGCCATGACTTCCCGGGAACGGGTGAGACGGACATTCGCTTTCGAGAGAACCGACCGGGTCACTATCGGCTATGATACCAATCCGGGCGTTCATCAGCGGCTGGCGCAGGTTCTGGGCATTCCGGACGGCAACATGGAACTCGTGATGCAGGCGATCGGGGTGGATTACCGGGGCATAGCCGCTCCCTATATTGGACCGCAGCTTTTTCGGGCGCCGGAGAACAGACGCGTCAATCCTCTGGAAGGATGCGTCATGCGCTGGGTGGAGCATGAGGGCGGCGGCTACTGGGATTTCTGCGACTTCCCGCTGGCAAACGCCGACGATGAACAGTTCGACGCGTTTCCGGTGCCGAACCCGGATGATTTCGATTATGATGCCGCTTTGGGCCAGGCGAAAAGCTTTGACGGCAAATACGGCTTGTATGTCGGCGGCGCCGGCGTACCGGATATCATCAATTCCAATGGCCGGATCATGGGCATGGAAGACGTTCTTTGCCACCTCGCGACCAGCTACGAACCGGCAATGCGCTTTATGCGCCGGCGAGTGGAATTTCAGCTGAAGAACATGGAGCGGACCCTGGAAAAATGCAAGGGGTATATCGATTTTGTCTGGTTGGGCGAAGATCTGGGCACACAAATTGCGCCGATGATCAGCCTCGATCTTTATCGCGGCATTTTCAAACCGGTGCACAAGTTATTTAGCGATCTGGCGCAAGCCTATGGCGTCCCGGCGATGATGCATACCTGCGGGTCTTCGAGCTGGGCCTATGAGGACCTGATCGACATCGGGATGCGTGGTGTGGATACGCTACAGCCGGAGGCCGCGAATATGAGCCCTCGTTATCTCGCCGATCATTTCGGCGGCCGGCTGTGTTTCCGCGGCTGCATTTCGACCGCGGGACCCCTGGCCTACGGCTCAGCCGGGGAAGTGGAGCTAAACTGCCGGGAAACGCTGGCGATCATGATGGAACACCGCGGCTACCACTTCGCGCCGACGCACCAGATACAGGACAATACCCCGGTTGAGAACATCATTGCCATGTATAATGCCGCGTACAAGTACGGTAGGTATTGAGAGGGAACGGTCGGATTAAATCATTTGCGCCGGTACGATCCAGGCATTCTCAGCGAGAGGAAGACGTTCCAGGGCCAGGCAGATGATCGCTCCGGGACCAGCTTTTTTTGCAGGAATATTTTCCAGGCAGCGAAAGGCATGGATCATGGATTTTGTCGGATCACTGGTTGTTTTAATTTCAACTGGATACAGAACATCTCCCTCGGAAATCAACAAATCGATCTCGTTTTTCTCCTGATCGCGGTAGAAAAACAACGATGGCTTGACAATGCCGTCGTTATAATAACTCTTTAGTATTTCAGCAAATACAAAGCTTTCAAAAATATGGCCCCACATAGCTCCATTAACCATCTGTTCCGGTGTGTTCCAGCCCAGCAGCCAACAAGCGAGACCGGTATCCAGAAAATAAAGTTTGGGAGTTTTAACCAACCGCTTACTGAAATTATTGGCATAGGGTTCCAGCAAATAGACTAGTCCGCTGGACTCCAGAACTGAGAGCCAAGCTCGCGCTGTCTTGACATCTTTGCCGCACATTTCGGCAAGGGTCGTCAGATTCAGCATCTCCCCGGTCAGCGAAGCAGCAGCTCTAACGAATTTTATGAAAGCCGACTCATCCTGAATCTTCAAGACGTCTTTGATGTCTTTTTCGATATAGGTTTGAAAGTATGAGCTGTAGTAATCCGACCAGTCATGCAGATCGCTTTCAGTTTCATGTAATTCAGGAAAAAAACCTTTATGGATGATGGAAATCAACTGAGTATAATTAAAAGCGGCCGGTGTCCTGCTCATTTCATCCAGATGTGCCGGTATCGGCAAAAAAGGATTTCTGTACGGAATCCCTGCCAGTTCCCGGATCGAAAGCCCCAGCATCTTGATGATACCGGCACGCCCGGCCAGGCTGTCGCTGACATTTTTCATCAATTTCATACTTTGCGATCCTGTGAGGTAAAACTGCCCCTTTTTTTTATCTTCATCGACAATGTCCTTGATATAATCAAAAAGTTCGGCAGCTTTCTGAATTTCATCAACAATGACCGGCGGTTTGTTGACCTCGAAAAACAGCGATGGATTTTCTTTGGCGCTTTCGCGTACCAATGGGCGATTCAGCGTGATGTATTTTAAATCATGATAAACCGTTTTCAGCATGGTTGATTTGCCGACCTGTCGGGCTCCGGTCAATACTATAACAGGCTTACGCTTGGATATCCGCGCTACTACCGGTTCCAAATGCCGCGAATAATACATATCGAGCACCTCATTTCGTAAATTATGGAATCCAATTCCATAATACACGATCTCAAGTCTGATATCAACTTTTAACCAAGCTTTCTAGCCCAATCTATGGCTTGGGCGCAGCTTTCTTCCGGATGGCTGGCGACGTCTTGCAGACCGAATGATCCGATGAAGCGGTTATCGCGGTCAACCAGGGTTTGGCTGCGCCGGTCAGCCTTGTCCGCGCCACCCGCGTGGCAATAGAAACAGGCGATATCTTTGCCCCGGATATTGCTTTTCCGAAGAAAAGACCG
>DOFA01000011.1 GCA_003532195.1 Clostridiales bacterium | reverse complement strand
GCGAACTCATGGCCGACGATGACCGGTGTGTCGCAGGCGAAAGAACCGTCGTATATTTTCAGATCGGTGCCGCAGATACCGCAGGAATGAACCTGGACCAGAACCTCGTCCGCCCGGATCTCCGGGACCGGACGCTCGAGCAGAGCCATCTGGCCGGCGCCGTTTGCTGTTTTAACCAATGCTTTCATCAGAAACTTGCCTCCTAAAATCTATTGCCCATGCAGAAAGTCGCGGCTCAGGCGGGCGACCATCAGCTCTTCGTTGGTCTCGATCGCCCAGACGCTGACCGGGCTGCCGTCAGCGCTNNAAGCCGAGAAAGGCCAGACCCGCGCAGGTCAACTGGCGAATGACGGCGCTGTTCCGGCCGATGCCGCCGGTGAAGATCAAAGCGTCCAATCCGCCCAGCCAGGCGGTATACATGCCGATGGTGCCGATAATGCCGTCTACATAAGCCCTGATTGTCAGATCGGCGCGCGGGTTGCCATCCTCCCGGGCCTGGAGGATTTCCCGCAGGTCGTTGCTGATACCGCTCAACCCGAGCAGGCCGCTTTGGCTGGAAAGCACGCGCATCACCGCATCCAGGCCGCCCTGATCCTTGTACTGGCGAGCCAGCTCCGGCAGGCAGAAAGCGTCGAAATCCCCGACCCGATTGTTCTGGAAGACGCCGGACTGCAGGGTGGCCCCCATGCTGGTGGCGACGCTTTGTCCGTCCTGGATGGCGCACAGCGACGAGGAACCGCCCAGATGAGCCGAAATGACCCGGCTGGCAGAGGGCTCCAGCACCTGCATCCGCTGGGCGATGAACCGGTGGCTCGCGCCATGAAAGCCATACCGCCGGATGCCGTATTTCTGGACCCAGTCCAAGGGAACACCGTAAACCGTTCGATATTCCGGAATTGTCGCGTGAAAGGCCGTTTCGAAACAGGCGACCTGCGGCAGCTGCGGATACCGTGCCCGGACATCACGCATCATTTGGATATAAACCGGATTGTGCGCCGGCGCGAAGGTGACCATGGATTCCATAACTGCCAGCAGCGAATCGTCAACCCGCTGCACGCCGCTGAGTGGGCCGCCGTGCACCGCCTTGTAGCCCACCGCCGTCAAATCGCCAAGCGATTTCAGGATCCCGGCCTGACGCAGCAAGCTAAAACAAAAATCAAAAGCGTCGGCATGGCTGGGACACTCGCAATCGCCGGCCGATTTGCCACCGGCCGCGGCAAAGACATATTTGCCGCCGGAGTTGCCGACCCGCTCGACGCCGCCGGAGGCCAGAACCCGTTCATGATCGGAAAAATCAAAGAGCTTGAACTTGAAACTGGTCGATCCCAGGTTTAAAACAAGAAACAGTTCCATCGGGAAATCCTCTCAGTCCTATGAGCTGGCCAGGATGTATGAGTTAAGGGGTACCGCAAAAGCCCGGGCAATCATCGGGCATTTGGCTTTCAGCAAATAAAAGATCCCGCGGCAGGAATCGGACAATCCCTCATAGTTGCCTTGCCCTTTGCTGATGATCAGGTCGGCCTGCCGGAAAATATCCAGAAATTCGGCGCTGCATTGTTCCAGAATCAGCCCGGGGACCCGGCAGCCGGAAGACACGATCCGGGCGCAGGATTCCAGCCCGGCCGCGCGGGCATCGTCCAGGGTCACGTCGTTGATGGCTGGCTGACTGCGCACAGCATAGGTCACAGTCCGGGGCGCCAGCCTTTCGATCAGGATCCGGTCAAATACGGCTTCGCCGGCGTTGTCGCCGATGATCAGGATATTTTGCGCCGTTTGCAGCCGGGAGTGGAATTCCGGCCAGGCGCAGAGCGTAAAATCCTGGGTCAGCTCCCTTTCCAGGCAAGCCTCGAGGTCGACGCTGCTGTAAATGGCCGAATCCAGGATATTGCCGGTGGCGGCTATTTTCAAAGCCCAGTACAGGCTGTTGCCTCTGGCTTCGAGAAAACTGCGCAGCAGGGGCAGGACGCTCTGCGCCGCCGCGATATCCCGCTGTTTGACAGCAGCATAGGGATCCGCACAGCCGGTCTCCTCCCGGATGATCTGTTCAACCGCGCTGAAAAGCAGCGGGGCACAGCGGTAGTTCCGGTATCCAGACAGGATTTCTAAAACGCGGTCCAGAATCTGGCTCTGCGTTTCCGAATCAGCGCCGGCCATGCGCGATGCTTCCAGAGATTGGCGCAGCATGCACGACAGGCAGTCGAGTTGCATTTTCATCAATAAGCCTCCAACGGTTGTTTATTTTTTATCCCGGCTGCTGCCTTCCAAATTCCGCGATTCAAAGGATGCCTGGCTGATCAGCTGGCTGGTCATGCCGCCGTCGGCCAAGAGGTTGGTTCCGGTGACATAGCTGGATTCATCGCTGGCCAGGAACACCGCAACCTGGGCAATTTCCTCCGGTTTGCCGACCCGGCCCATCGGGATATTGGACTGCCAGTAGCGGATGCATTCGTCCAGGTCGGGCGCCGCCGCCTTGATGTCGCTCCAGATCTGGGTGTCGATCAGGCCGGGGGATAGGGCGTTGACGCGGATGCCCCGCGACGCGTATTCAACCGCCATCGACTTGGTCAGACCGACGACCCCCCATTTGGCGGCGTCATATGGCGTCGCGCCCGGCAGGCTGGCGAGGGTGTGCACCGAAGTGATGTTGATGATCGAACCGCTTTTCTGCCTGAGCATCTGGGGGATGCTGTACCACGAACAAAGATAGGTTCCCCGCAGGTCGGTCCCGATCACCCGGTCCCAGTCGGATGGGTGCACCTCTTCAAAAGGCTTGACGAAGTTGACGCCGGCATTGTTGACCAGCACATCGATCCGGCCGTAGGATTCCAAAGTCCGGTCAACCAGATTTTTGACGTCTTCCTCCCGGGAAACGTCGCATTGGACGAAAATGGCTTCGCCGCCGGCCACCCGGATGGCATCGGCCACCGGCTGCCCGTTGACAGCCCGGCGGGAACTGCAGACGACCCGGGCGCCTTCCCGGGCAAAAACCTCAGCGATGCACTGGCCGATGCCCGCGCCTGAACCGGTAATAATCGCAACTTTGTTCTTGAGTCTCATAGCAACCTCCTATGATCCCTTTTCATGGAAACAAGTTAAAGCTGTTTATTATCATATCATGGAACAACCGGTCAGGGAACAGCCGGCTTGCGTAGCCGGACTAACCTATTGGATGATATAATTCGGACAGGAATATCTCTTATACGCTGCAGAAGCAGAGAAAGGCAACGATGATATTGGAGAAGGGGAATCCGCCGAAATGAAACAGCAGGCCGGCATCCAGGAAACCAGCCTGAC
Organism: Clostridiales bacterium; assembly: GCA_003532195.1. Taxonomy (GTDB): domain Bacteria; phylum Bacillota; class Clostridia; order Saccharofermentanales; family UBA5734; genus UBA8949. The sequence continues at coordinate 3,218 of DOFA01000011.1, read as the reverse complement.
CGCGGAGCAGGGCCGCTCCGGGTGGCATCTGTTCCATAACGATACGCAGCAGCCGGTCCGGCAGCATTGGCATGCCTATTTAGAGATCCTGTACCTGGGCGAGGGCGCTTGCCGGATGCAAACTGACTCGAGCTGGCATGATTTGCAGGCCGGAGACCTGTTTGTGATCAGCGCCGGCAGCACCCATAGTTTCCCAGATCTGAGCGGCTGCCGGTTTCTTGTCCTGCAGATTACGGCCGATTTCCTTTGCAGCAGTTCGCTGGGCAGCGAGTGGCAATACTTGATCCCCTTCCTGCAGCCTGATCAAAGTTGCCTGGCGCATTGCCATCTTGGCGGCGGCGATCTTCTGCTTGCCTTGCTGCAGGATATAGAAACTGATGAACGGGAGAAACCGCCGGGATATGATCTGGATGTCAAGGGCAAGCTGTTTTGCCTGTTTGCCCAGCTGGTCCGGCGCGGCGCGATCCTTTATCCTCGGGCCCGGCAGCAAGGCTTGCTGCAGAAATTGGAGTCGGCGCTGACCTATATCGAAAAAAACAGCGATTCGGAGATAAAGATTGGCCAGGCGGCGGGGCTGTGCTTTATGAGCGAACACTATTTCAGCCGCTGTTTTCACCTGGCGACCGGCCGCACCTTCTCTGCCTACCTCCAGCATGTCCGTTTGCATAGGGTCCGCGAACTGCTGATCCGGACGGATCTGCCGATCGAGATTATCGCCCTGCAGACCGGTTTTGCCACGGCCAGCCATCTCGCGGCGGTGTTCCGCAAGTTGACCGGCCTGACGCCTTCCGCCTGGCGTCTGGAATACAAAAATCTGCGCAATTATTGAACAATACCAGTGAGCTTTTTGATAATCCGGGCTGCCTTGGCCGGCTTATACTCAAGATGTCTGATCTTACCGGAAGGACCGGCGTGCTCAGATCAGAGAAATTGAGTTAAAAGAGGCGATCCTATGACAGCGATCCTGCCGAATATGCCCAAGCCGCAGCCTGATTTCAACAATCTGCTGCGCGTACTCAGACGGGAGCACCCCTCCCGGCCAACCTTGTTCGAATTTTTCATGAACGACTCAATCTACGACCTGCTCAGCCAGGGCCGGACCTTTCCCGACGGCGACGGCCTGGGTGGCTGGCGGCAGCGAATATGGGCTTTTTGGATCGCCGGCTATGATTACGTGACGGTCATGGCTTCAGATTTTGCCTTTCCGGCGCCGAAGGACCCCCACCTGGCTTCCATATCCCAGAACCGGCCCGGCCCGATCTCGGACCGCAGAAGTTACGAGGCTTATCCTTGGCCGGATCCGGATGATTTTGATGATTCGCGGCTGGACATCCTGGGCCGGGAACTGCCGGAAGGCATGAAAATCATTGTCTGGGGGCCGTGCGGTGTGCTGGAAAATCTCACGTCCCTGCTCGGTTTCGAACAGCTGTGCTGGATGCAGGCCGAGGATCCTGACCTGGTCGAAGAAATCTGCGGCCAGATCGGGTCGCGCCTGCTGCGCTACTATGAAAAAGCTCTGGCATATCCGGCGGTCGGGGCGATCATCGCCAATGACGACTGGGGGTTCCAGTCGCAGACCCTGCTCAGCCCGGCTGCCATGCGCCGTTTCATCTTTCCCTGGCATAAAAAAATTGCCGCTGCCGCCCACGCGGCCGGCCGGCCGGTCATCCTGCATTCCTGCGGCAATCTGTCCGAAGTCTGGGACGATATCATCGACGACATGCGCTTCGACGGCAAGCATTCTTATGAAGACAAGATCCTGCCGGTCGAAGCTGCTTATGAACAATACGGATCGAGGATCGCGATCATGGGCGGATTCGACCTTGATTTCATTTGCCGGTCGACGCCTGACCAGATCAGGGCCAGGGTCCAGGCCATGCTACGCCAGGTCGGTTCCCGGGGCGGTTTTGCCGTCGGGACCGGCAACAGCGTGCCGTCATATGTGCCGGCGGAGAATTACCTGGCGATGATCGACATTCACCGCGGTTAAGCAGCATCAGTTGCCGTCCAATTTTGCCGGACCGGGCTTAACCAGGCCCGGCCCGGGCCGCGTTATCTCCGGCTGAGTTTTTCGTATATTTCGTTGTAATAGAGGATGTTGTCAACCGGGGTATTAGCCGGGATGTGGTTGCCGACCGCCAGGAAGAAACCGGGGCAATTCTTGCCGATATCCATACAGCGGCGAACTTCGGCTTCGATGTCAGACCGGCTGCCCTGGAGCAGGATCCGGGTGTCGGCGTTGCCGACAAAGCTGTGGGTACGCCCGTAGCGGCTGGCGATGTACTGCATGTCGGTCAGCGGTTCGAGGACAAAGCCGTTGATGCCGCAGGCGGCGATGTCGTCGATGAACTGGGTGTAATTGCCGTCGGATGTGAAGATGATTTTTTTGCCGGCGTCCTGCAGCGGCCGGAACATTTTCCGGTAGTTGGCGAAAACATGGGCGCGGTAAAATTCCGGATTCAAGAAAGCGCCGCCGGCCCAGACGATATCGTCGTGAATCATGATGACCGGGCTGTCGCAGCAGGCCAGGGCGTCGAAATACTGCCCGATCCAGGCGCAATACCGGTCGGTGAAAGCGCCAAAAGCCTGGCCGTCGATCCCTGCCGCGGCCAGCAGGGTGTCCCAGCCCAGCAAATCGATCAGGCCGGAGATGCAGGTCACATAAATGCCGGTCATGTTCACACAGTCGGGATGGTTCCGGCAGTTTTCATGATATTGGGCGTTATAGCCGGCGGTCAGGGCAGCCCGGTCAGCTGTGCCGAAGGCTTCAAACAGATCGAATTGATAGACATCCTCCGGGTCGGCGAACAGCTCGCGGATATCCCGGTCCAGATCTGATCCGTCCGCAAGATAACGCGCGTGGCCCATTCGCGAGCGCTGCTCGCCGAAAATCTGTCCGGTGGTCAGGGTGCACCAGCTGAAATCGAAATTCCAGAGGCGCATGAATTCCCGATAGGCCTGGGACTGCACTTGCGGACTGCTGGCGCTATCGACTGGGATGCCGGTCACCGTCCGGTACAGGTCCCAGTGCTGGTCAACATATTCCGTGCGCGGCACGCGAGCGGGCATTTCCAGGTTAATCGCGGCCATTCCGTCTTGATATGACATAAAGAACCTCCATAACTGCTGAGCAAATCGCTTCATTTTCAGTATAATGAAGGTAATGCGGAGATAAATAGATATTTATGGCGGGAAAATGGAGATTTGCGCATGATCGT
>DOFA01000043.1 GCA_003532195.1 Clostridiales bacterium | reverse complement strand
GAACTCCAGGCTGATCTGGTCAAAGGTCTGGCCCCACATCGTCGAAGGAACATTATAGGTGATCCGGCCCTGGGCGGAGCCGCGGACCGGCGCGGTGTAGACTTCGCCGTCGGGGATATTGCGGCGACCATAGCAGCAGACCGCAGGCAAGCCGCGGATCGAGAAAGCCAGGTCGGTTTCCGGCGCGATGATCCGGACCTGATCGGCGGCTTCCATGCGGGCGGCCAGTTTTTGCTCGGCCCGCAGCAGCCGGTCATAATCGATCAGGCTGACGCTGAGAACGAAATCCAGGAAATCGCCGGTCGACAGGCCGGCTTTCTGGGCCTGGGCCGGCGTCGGCCAATAGAACAAAGCCCACTTGCGCTCGTCGATGATTAGGCGCTGCACTATCTCGCCGGCTTTGCCGGTCATCTGGATTTTCGCCCGGTCAACCTGGCTGAGTTCCTGGTCGTTCTCCGGCGCGCGCAGGCTCAGGTTAGCCGCGAGGTTCTGCCAGCGGTTCAATTCCCATTGATTGGTCAGCTCCAGATAACGTTCGGTCGCGGCCTGCCCCGGCGTCAGCAGGTCATAACTTTGGCGTGCGATCTCTTCATCCAGCCAGCGGATCACCGGGAATACACCGAGGGTCGCCGACTCGCGGAAAATGGCCTCAACCAGAGGCTTGGCGGCTGTTGAGGCGCTGACCTGGAAAATGTCGCCGGCCTCCAGCGCCAGGGAATGGCGCAGAAGAACGCCGGCCAGTTGGTTAATTCGGGGATCCTGCAGCATGATGTTCACTCCTCCTTGACGGGTATCGGGGATTCCGGGACAGCCATCGCCCATTGGCCGGCGTCCTGGAAACCAAGCCGGCGGTAGATTTTGCCGGCAGCCGGGTTGTCATAGAACAGGCAAAGGTATTCCCGGCCGCCGCTGAGCCGGTCAGCGGCCAGCGCGCTCACCAGCCGGCTGGCCAGGCCGCGGTTGCGCCAGTCCGGGCGGGTGGCCACCGCCACAACCATGGCGGATAGGGAATTCTCCGCGGTCGTTCCGGCGTCGGCAATAATCTGCCCCTGATGTTCGGCGATAAAATAATGGTTGGATCCGGAATCGACCACAGCCTGCAGCTCGGCGACCTGCTCTGCCCGCGAACCCTGGCGGGAAAATTCGGCAATGCCGGCGATAAAATCGGCCAGCGCCGGCACATCGCCGGCGGCGGTGCGGCGGATTACAACATCCTGTGGCGGCGGCGGATCTTCTGCGGCAGAATCCTTCAGGTCAGCCCGGCTTAATTTCATCAGAAAAGAATTACGCCATTTAAAACCCGGCAGGTGCGGGCGCAGGCGGTCGATGACCGACTGTTTACCGGAAAGGATACGCAAATTCGGCGTCCGCAGCGCAGATAAAAGAGGCGCCGTGTCAAAATCAGGCTTATGGCTGTAAGGAATGAAGCTGTGGTGGTAGCGCAGCAACACACTGTCGATAGCCCCGTCTTTTTCGTAGGCCATCACATCCATAAAATCCGGTGCCATTCCGAAATTCTCGATATCACCAATCAGAAACAGATTGTATTCCGGCTCCTGGCGCAGATAATCGAGAATTCTCAGGCGGTCAGGCTCGCCCAGACGGCGCAGGCGATTGCGCCCCAGCCAGCTCTCCGCGGTCTTGACGGCATCGCGGACCCGGAAAAGCCGCAGCTGCGAACCGCTGACGACCAGGCGGCGCACCAATCCGGACGCTTCCATCTCCCGGCCGGGCGCCGGAAAATCGTCCGAGTCAAATTCCAGTTCGGTATAAGGCGCGAATTCCCGGCGGCCATCTTTACAGATAGCGGAGGCCTGGCGAATCGACGTGCGGCACTGGCTGCGGTATTCGGCCAGATGCATCACCGTGCAGCGGTCAAAATCGACGCCCAGCAGGAGCACCCAGGCATTTGCCCGTTCCAGGGCGCCGCAGGGCGAATTCTCGCCCAGGCAGCAGTCCAGGTCATGCCGGGCCAGCAATTCAGCGGCTTGCGGTCCGCGGGCGATGAACGAGCTGGTCGGGTGGTTGCTGCGCAGCACCCCGGGGTAAGCCCGGAAGCAATCGGCAACCGCTCCCATACCGCTGCAGGGGCTTAACGCCGGGTCGAATGGCGGCGTTTCGCTGCGGATAACGGACCACCAGTCTTCCGGGACCGGCGGATGCCGCCAGTAAGCCGGGTCGCTGTTATCGCCGCAGTGCGCCGGCATCACCAAAGTCCCGTCCAGCCCCAGGACGGCCAGCAGGGCGTCCACAACGCTGCGGGCACCGCCCGGCACCCATCCCAGGCTTTTCAAAGAAGAATGGACAACCAGGGTCATGCCGGCCCTGATGCCAATTTCCTGGAAATCGTTTTCCAGATCCTGGCGCGTGCAGATCCGCGCCGGAATTTCCTGATTACGCAACGTCATCTTTAACCTCCGTACCCAGGGCGACGGTTCGGGTCCGAGCCGGCAACTGAGATAGAACGATGCCGGATATCATCAGGATAATGCCGGCAATGCCCCGCCCGTCCATTCTTTCCTGCAGGATCAGGAAACCGCCCAGCAGCGCGAAAAGGGACTCCGAACCCAGGATAATTGCCGCGCTGGTCGGCGAGGCGTCTTTTTGGCCGGCCAGCTGCAAGGTAAAGGCGATGCCGACCGAACCGATGCCGCCGTATAAAAGCGGGACAGCTGCCTGGCGGACGCCGGCCCAGGTGATCGTTTCGGCGGCGGCGGCGACAGCCAGGCTGAGCACCGCACAGACCGCAAACTGGCAAAGGGCCATTTTCAGAATATAAACCCGGGAGCTGTAATGATCGACCAGGAGAATGTGGACCGTATAGAGAACCGCACTGCCCAGGATCAACAGATCGTACCCGGAAATAGTCAGCGCTTCGGTCACGCAGAGGAAATACAATCCGGCGGCAGCGCAGGCCGTGCCCAGCCAGGCGCCCAGTCCGATGCGGCGCCCGAGCAGAAGTCCGAAAACCGGTACCAGAATGATGTACAGGCTGGTGATAAACGCTGATTTACCGGCGCTCGTGCCGACAATCCCCAGCTGCTGCAGCGAAACCGCGGCGAAAAGTATGATTCCGGCCAGCAGCCCGGCTTTCAGGGTCAGGATGTTTTTCCGGCGGTCAGCGGTATCCGAACGGCGTCTGAGCAGCAAAACCGGCAGCAAGACAAGCACGCCCACGGCGAAGCGGATGCCATTCATGTAAAAGGAGCCGACATATCGGACCCCGACTCGCTGGGCGACGAAAGAAAATCCCCAGATGGCCGCGGCCAGCAGCAGGTAGAGATTAGCTTTGAGTTGAGTCCGGTTCATTTTTTGCCCCTTTTGGTAGCTAAAGCTACCGAATCTTGCTGATTATTATAGTACACTGACTCAAGAACACAAGCGAACGCCGCTCAGGCAGATATCAAACAGGAGGCTATTCTATGTCAAATATGTTTTGTTTCCAATGTGAACAGACTGCCGGCGGCAAAGGTTGCACCGTCAAAGGGGTCTGCGGCAAGGAACCGTCGGTTTCCGGGCTGCAGGATGAGCTGACCGTCGCCCTGATCCGTCTGGCCATGCTTTTTGAAGATCAGGAGATGACCGATCATGCGGCCCAATTGATGATGGAGGGATTATTCACCACCATCACCAACGTCAGTTTCGATGAGGTTTCTATCAAGAAGCTTATCGGCCTGATCGACCAGCTGATCGACCAGTACCGGCCGAAAAACAGCGGCTGCGGCGCCTGCTGTTCCTGTATGCCGCAAGCTGAGATCACGGAACCGTCCCAGCTGTTTGCCGGCGATCCCGATGTCGTTTCCCTGCGCACGCTCCTGCTTCTGGGATTGCGGGGTATGGCCGCCTATGCTTATCACGCCCTGGTCCTGGGCAAAACCGATCCGGCCGTCACTGAAGCTCTGTTCGCCGGCATGCGGGCAGTTGGCAACAGCCATTCGACCGCTGGCTGGCTGGCTCTGCTCAAGCAGTTCGGACTCGACAACTACCGCTGCATGGAGCTTTTGGACGCAGCCAACACCGGTGCTTACGGCGATCCGCAGCCGACCCCTGTCAGCATGGTCATTGAGAAAGGGCCCTTCATTGTGGTATCCGGCCACGATTTGCTCGACTTAAAGCAACTGCTCCTGCAAACCGACGGCAAAGGTATTAACATCTACACCCACGGCGAGATGCTGCCGGCCCATGGTTATCCGGAGTTGAAAAAGCATCCGCAGCTCAAAGGCAATTTTGGCACCGCCTGGCAGAACCAGCAAAAAGAATTCCGGGGCGTGCCCGGCGCCTTCCTCTTCACCACCAACTGCCTGATGCCGCCGCGAGCCGAATACGCCGACCGCGTTTTCACAACGGCCGTCGTCGCATATCCCGGTCTGGTCCATATCCCCGAAACCAACCGGGGCAAGGATTTCACCCCGGTAATCGCCAAAGCGCTGGAATTAGGCGGCTATGCTGAGGATCATGTGATGACCGGCATCAACCAGGGGTCGAAGCTGATCACCGGTTTTGGCCACGCGGCCGTCCTTGGTGCGGCTGGTCAAGTCATTGAAGCGGTCAAATCCGGAGTCTTGAAACATATTTATCTGGTTGGCGGCTGCGACGGCGCGAAACCCGGCCGCAATTACTATACGGAATTCGTGGCGTCAACCCGGCCGGATGAGCTGGTTTTAACCCTGGCCTGCGGCAAGTACCGCTTTAACGACCTGGATCTGGGGCAGATCGGGCCCTTCCCCCGGATCATGGATATGGGCCAATGCAACGACTCCTATTCGGCAATCCGGGTTGCGGTCGCCCTGGCTGAAGCTTTCGGCACCGATATCAACCACCTGCCGCTGACCCTGGTTCTGTCCTGGTATGAGCAGAAGGCGGTTGCCGTCCTGCTGACGCTGCTGGCCCTGGGTGTGAAGAACATATACCTCGGCCCCACCCTGCCGGCTTTCGTTTCACCGGACGTCCTGAATGTCCTGGTCAAGGAAACCGGCATCCGGATGATCACCACTGCCGCCGCCGATCTGGCAGCGATCAGGGCAGCCGTTTAGGCTGCCAACAGGGCAGCCGTTTAGGCTGCTAAACAGGCTGCCCTTTGTCATGAGGATCTGCCGCCCGGGATGGCGCAAAGTTTATACTTTGCGCCATCCTGTGGTATAATCTGCTATCAGGAATACCTGACGGTAAAGGCATAAGCGATTAAAATACAGGATATACAGGAGTAACCGTTCATGATTTATGAAACCATCATCATCGGCGGCGGACCGGCAGGCATGGCGGCGGCCATTTATGCCGCCAGAAGCGGCCTGAACGCTGTTCTTCTTGAGCGCTCATCCTCACTGGGCGGCCAGCTGATCGTAGCAGACTGGATTGACAATTACCCAGGATATCCCGAGGGAATCAACGGCGCCGACCTGATGAACAACTTCGCCTTACAGGTCGAGAGATTCCAGGTGCCAGTCCATTACGAAGGTGTGGAAAAGCTGGAGCTGAACGGGCTCATCAAAAAAGTTCAGACCAGCCAGGGCACGTATGAAAGCCGTACGGTCGTCCTGGCAACCGGCGCCGAACACCGGACCCTGAACATCCCCGGAGAAGCCCGGCTTACCGGGGCGGGCGTATCTTACTGCGCTGTCTGCGACGGCATGTTTTTCCGTAAGAAAAAAGTAGTCGTTATCGGCGGCGGCGATACAGCTCTGAAAGGAGCCGAATACCTGACCCGGTTTGCCCGTGAAGTCGTTCTTGTTCACCGTCGGGACCTGTTCCGGGGCGCAAAGGTTCTGGACGACAAAGTCCGGAAAAATGAACGCGTCCGCTTACTCCTGAACACAATACCGCTGGCCATTGAAGGTGAACAGACGGTTGAGGGCATCCTCCTGAGGAACAAAATCAGCGGCGAGGAACACCGTGAACCCTGTGATGGAGTGTTTCTTTTTGTCGGCACCGCGCCCAACAGCGAACTCATCACCCAAGAGATTCTCGACGAGAACGGCTATGTGGTGACCGATGAGAATATGGCAACTGTCATCCCGGGGGTTTTCGCCTGCGGAGACCTGCGTCGCAAAGCTCTGCGGCAGGTGAGCACAGCCGCTGGCGAAGGCGCCGCAGCTGCCGACAGCGCCTTCAGCTATCTGGCCAGTCTCATCCAGTAACCCGAAACACCCGGTTTATGCCTTTTATTTTTTGCCGAAAGTGCTATATTAGTCTGAGAACTCGTTCGTGCTGCTTGACAGGCATCAGGAGGTATTTTTGTGTTTCGCTTCACACGATTCCCAGGCGGAGTGCACCCGCGCGGCAATAAGCATGCCCATTCCTGCCCGACCGTCTACCTGGATCAGTTCAAAACCGTTCGCATTCCCATGCTGATGCACATTGGCCCGCCTTGCACCCCAGTCGTCCAGCCAGGCGACCGGGTTGAGGTCGGCCAGATCATCGGCCAGCCTGTGGGGGCTTTGGCGGCGCCGATCCACGCCAGCGTCTCCGGCACGGTGCGCTCGGTGCGCAAGGAAGTCGCCAGCATCGGCAGCCCGGTCGACGTCGTGGAAATCGAATCCGACGGCAAGGAAACCGTTCATGAAAGCATCAAACCGCCAATTGTCCGCAACAAAGCCGAATTTATCCAGGCAATCCGCGATTCCGGACTGGTCGGCCTGGGCGGAGCCGGCTTCCCCACCCACATGAAAATGCGCCCCCCGGCCGGCAAAGAACCTGATATTCTGGTCATCAACGCCGCCGAATGCGAACCCTATATCTCGACAGATTTCCGGCTATGCATCGAACATCCCGACGAGATCATCAACGGCATCATGCAGGTCATGAAGTACATGGACATTCCCCGGGCTCTGATCGGCATCGAAAACAACAAAATCCTGGCCGCCGACATTTTGAATGAAGAATTGATGAAAATCCGCCTGAATGCCAACCTGCGGCCAAACATCAAAGTTGTCCAGCTGCGCACCCTGTATCCGCAAGGCGCCGAGAAAATGCTGGTCTATGCTTTAACCGGCCGGAAGATTCCCGCCGGCGGGCTGCCCCACGACGCCAAGGTCATGGTGCTCAACGTCGGAACCGTCCGTTTTATCTCAAAGTACTTGAAAGACGGCTTGCCGCTGATCCGGCGGCAGATCACGCTCGCCGGCAGCTGTGTCAGGACGCCCGGAAACTTAAGCGTGCCGATCGGCGCCAGGATACCCGACATCATCGAGGCCGCCGGCGGACTGAGTGAAGAGGCAGGCAAGGTGCTTATGGGCGGATCCATGATGGGTGTCGCCCTGGATCGCCTGGATGCTTCGATCATCAAGAACAACAACGCCATCCTGATCTACAACCGCAAAGAGGCGGCCATCCCGCCGGAAACCCAATGCATCCGCTGCGCTCGCTGCGTGTTCACCTGCCCGATGAAACTGATGCCAACCGTCCTGGACAACATGGCCCGCAACAAGGATATCGAAGGCCTGCGCCAGTACCATGTCCAGGATTGCATTGAATGCGGCTGCTGCACCTTTGTCTGCCCGGCCAAGCGTTATTTGGTTCAAAGCATCCGCAATGGTAAAGCCTATGTTAAAAATGCCCAGGCAAAGGAGGCTGCCGCCAAATGATGCTGCAAGTTTCTTCATCGCCCCATATTCGCGACCAAGCCGACACCCGGCGGATCATGCTTGATGTGATCATCGCCTTGTGCCCGACCCTGGCCGCGTCGGTTTACATTTTTGGTTACCGGACCCTGCTGGTCACGCTGGTCACGGTGGCTTCCGCGGTCGGCTTCGAATATCTGAGCCGCCGGGTCATGAAGAGGTACAACTCGATCGGCGACCTGAGCGCCGTTGTCACCGGCATCCTGCTGGCGCTGAACCTGCCGCCTACCGTCCCCTACTGGCTGCCCGTGATCGGGTCCCTGGTCGCCATCGTCGTCGTCAAACAGCTGTTCGGCGGGATCGGCCAGAATTTTGTCAACCCGGCCATCGCTTCCCGAGTCATCCTGACCCTCGCATATCCGGCGGCGATGACCACCTGGTCCATCCAGGCCAACCGGGCCCTGGAAGCCGGCCTGATCCGCCAGATCGGCGAATCGGTGGAAGGAACCGACCTGATCGCCACCGCGACGCCGCTCTTTCTGCTCAAAGATGCCGGCGGCGTGATCGCCGAAGGCATGCCCTCCTACATGCAGCTGTTTATCGGTTTCAAGGGCGGCTGTATGGGCGAGGTTTCGATTCTCGCCCTGCTGATCGGCGCCCTGTATTTATTCATCCGCCGGGTGATCACGCCGGTCATACCGCTGACTTTCCTCGGCACGGTCGCCCTGATGACCGCCCTGGCCGGCCAGGATCCGCTTTACCATATCCTCTCCGGCGGCCTGTGCCTGGGCGCTTTCTTCATGGCTACCGATTATGTGACATCGCCGCTGACCCGCCGCGGCCAGGTTCTTTTTGGCCTGGGCTGCGGTTTGCTGACCGGACTGATCCGTTTGTACGGAGGCGCGACCGAAGGAGTATCCTTCTCGATTCTGCTGATGAATATCCTGACGCCGCATATTGATCGCTGGACCGTTCCGGTCCCCTTCGGAGGAGGCCGCCATGCCAAAGCATAATCTGTTCTTGCCAGCTGTCATTCTCTGCCTGATCTGCCTGGCCACGACCGGCCTGGTCGCGCTGACCTACAGCATCACCCTCGACGCCCGCAACGAGCAGGCCGTAATCACGGCTAACGCCAACCGCAAGCTCCTTTTCCCTGAAGCCGCCGATTTTGCGGAAATTGAAAATATTGATCCTTCGTCATTCGCCGGACTTGTCGACGCCTATCAAGTCCTGGATGCCGGCGGCAATGCCCAAGGCTACCTGGTCACGGCCGAATACCGCGGCTATGGCGGCGACGTACAGGTTCTGATCGCTTACGGCACCGATGGCAAGATCCTCCGGCTGAAAGTCCTGAGCAACGATGAAACCCCGGGTCTGGGCAAAAAGGTAGAAAGCGACAGTTTCCTCAGCCAGTTTGTCGGCCAGGGCGCCGGCCAGAAATTCTCGATCAAACCGCAGGAAAGCGGCAGCTACATCATCGACGCGGTTTCCGGGGCAACGATATCTTCCCGGGCCGTTACAGAAGCCGCCAATATCGCAACTGGCTTCATCGAACAGATCATTTCGGAGGTGAAATAGATGACGCCCCGTAAAAAAGTTCCTCTGATCAAGGAATTCAGCAAAGGCCTGCTGGTCGAGAATCCGGTTCTGCGCCTGATTTTGGGCACCTGCCCCACCCTGGCCATCACCACGTCAGTCAAGAACTCCCTCGGCATGGGAATGGCTGTCATTTTCGTCCTGGTCGGCTCCAACCTGGTCATCGCCTCACTGCGCAAAGTGATCCCCGACAAGGTCCGCATCCCAGCCTTCATCACGATCATCGCCGGTTTCGTCACTCTGGTCCAGCTGCTGCTGCAAGCCTACCTGCCGGCCCTGAACGATGCCCTGGGCATTTTCCTGCCCTTGATCACGGTCAACTGCATCATCCTGGCCCGGGCTGAGATGTTCGCCAGCAAAAATCCCGTTTTGCCATCGATACTCGACGGTATCGGCATGGGAGCCGGATATACGGCGGCGGTCTTCTGCATCAGCACCATCCGTGAAGTCATCGGCAACGGGACTTTCCTGGACATCAGCCTGCCGCTCCTTCAGGCCGGCGGCTATTTCGAACCGATGATCATCCTGATCCTGCCGCCCGGAGGATTTTTCGTTTTCGGTGTGATGATCGGCCTGGCGCAAAAGCTGTCTGACCGCATCAGCAAAAAAGGCTTGCCGGCGCCGGAGATCTGCGCCGGCGCGATCAACGACGCCTCCGCCTGCCTGCTGTGCGGCGGCTGCATGGGCAGCCGGGTACACGGCGGCGAGACGGCCATGGACCGGGTGGCCAGGCAAGCCCGGGAACAGCTCGGGACAGCCGGCGCCAAAACCAGCAAAACCGGCGAATCTGCAGATCAGTCCGGACAGGGAGGTGCTGACGCATGAAAGAAATGTTGATTATCCTGTTCAGCGCCATTTTGGTCGACAATTTCGTTTTATCGAAATTCATTGGCATCTGCCCTTTCCTCGGCGTCTCGAAAAATCTCAAGACTGCCATGGGTATGAGCATGGCTGTCATCTTTGTGCTGGTCCTGGCGACAGCCATCACCTGGCCGATTTATCAATTCTTTTTGTTCCCCCTGAATCTGGACTATCTGCAGATTATCATTTTCATCCTCGTCATTGCCGCTCTGGTCCAGATTATTGAGACTTTCCTCAAAAAATCCATACCGGTCCTCTATCGGGCGCTGGGCATTTACCTGCCCCTGATTACCACCAATTGCGCCGTTTTAGCGGTAACCCTCCTGAATATTGAATATGATTACACCTTTTTGCAATCCATCATCTACGCGCTGGGCGTCGGTTGCGGCTTCATGCTGGCGCTGTTCCTGTTTGCCGGAGTGCGCAGCAAAGTTGACCACGCCGATGTCCCCGAGTTTTTCAAAGGCCTGCCGATCACTCTGGTTTCAGCCTCTCTGGTATCGCTTTCGTTCTTCGGCTTCAAGGGGCTGATCGAGCGGCTGTTCAGTTAGAACCAGCGGCCAGCATATGTGTTAGGAGCATGCCCATGTTATTGACAATCTTTCTTCTCGATTTGCCCTCGATCCTGGTGCCGGTCGCGATCGGCGGCGGCGTCGCGCTGCTGCTGGGCATCGGGATCATGATCATCAGCAAAATATTCGCGCTTCCGGTCGATGAAAGGCTGGAAGAGATCAAAAGCATCCTGCCGGGGGCCAATTGTGGCGCCTGCGGCTTTTCCGGATGCGAAGCCTACGCGGCAGCACTGAGGGACGGCGAGCAGGATCCGGCACGCTGCCCGGTCGGCGGCGCGGAAGTGGCCAATGAACTGGCCGAGTATCTCGGCTTGGCCAGGCCTTCCTTTATCCCGCAGGTAGCCCACATTTTC
>DOFA01000125.1:6946-7074 GCA_003532195.1 Clostridiales bacterium | reverse complement strand
CTCCCAAAGCAGGCGCGCTAGCCAGCTGCGCTACACCTCGATATTGCTACCCGATTATATCCGATGACGGTTCTTTTATCAAGAGCGTGGCAAGCGACTGTTGTAGATCATGGCTGCCAGCGGCTGGG
>DOFA01000125.1:0-6938 GCA_003532195.1 Clostridiales bacterium | reverse complement strand
GTGCTGCCGCACGGCAGCACCAGGCTGCGGGCCGAGGCCGGCAGGCCCAGTTCCGCGGCTTCGGTCCGACCGCCGCGGGCAGGACCGATGACCAGGCCGAGAATATCGGCCAGAACCGCGGCCGACAGTCCGGTTGTATAGGAATTGAGCACAAAGAAGAGCGGCTGATCCGACAGCAGGGCCGCGCAGCGCTCCACGAGCCCGTAGAGGGCGTCCTCAAGCTTCCAGAGCTCGCCGGACGGGCCCCGTCCATAGGACGGAGGGTCCATGATGATCCCGTCGTAGAAGCGGCCGCGGCGGGCTTCACGTTCGACAAACTTCTGAACGTCATCGGAGAAAAAGCGGACGCGCCGGTCACTCAGACCCGAGAGGACTAGATTTTCCCGGGCCCGTGCATTCATACCCTTTGAGGCGTCCAGATGCACGACTTCGCCGGCGCCGGCTGCGGCGCAGGCCGCCGTTGCGGCCCCGGTATAGGCAAACAGGTTGAGGATCCGTGCCGGACAGCCAGCCGCCGCGGACTGCCGGATAGCCCGGGCGCAGAAATCCCAGTTGACAGCTTGTTCGGGAAACAAGCCGGTGTGCTTGAATCCGGTCGGCTCAATCCGGAAGGTCAGATCACCGGCCGCTCCATGATAACCAATATCCCAGGTTTCAGGAATTTCACGGAAATACTGCCAATAGCCGCCGCCCGAACTGCGGTGGTAAACCGCATCCGGCTGCGCCCACCTGCCATGCGGCCAGATTGCCTGGGGATCAGGACGCTGCAGGATAATCTGACCCCAGCGCTCAAGTTTCTCTCCGCCNNAGCGTCGATCAGCTCATAATCCTGCCAATTATCTGCCAAAAACACTAGCGGTCACCCCTCTTTAACCCCGCCGGCCGCCTTGCTGCCGGCCAGAAATTATTATATCATACAATATGAACAATCATGGCAAGATCCCACAGCACCACTGTTTTAAGGTATAATTAACTTATGCTGGCCCGGGTCGGCAGAACGAGGTGGTTTTTATGACAAAAGTGCCGCATATCTTGATTTGTGACGATGATCCGGTTATCCACGAATCATTGGGTCTGTACCTGACCGCCGAACGTTTCACCCACAGCTCGGCCATGGACGGCGAGCAAGCCTTGCAGAAATTCGACTTGGATCATCCTGACCTGATTATTCTCGATCTGATGATGCCCAGACGCTCCGGCACNNAATCCGCCGCCGCAGCACCGTGCCGATCATCATGCTGACTGCCAAAGGCGAAGAGATCGACCGCGTTCTCGGATTGGAACTGGGAGCCGATGACTATATTGTCAAGCCTTTCAGCCCGCGCGAAGTCATTGCCAGGATCAAGGCGGTCCTGCGGCGATTGGGCGAAGCGCGCCAGGAGAACCGCTCGGTCCTGCGTTTCACCGGGTTGGAGATCAACCTCGATAATTACCAGGTGAAAGTCGGCGGCGAAAACATACCTTTTACGCCAAAGGAAGTGGAAATCCTGCACCTTCTGGCTTCTCACCCCGGGCAGGTCATGGATCGGGAACAGATTTTGTCTCAGGTCTGGGGCTATGACTATTTTGGCGATACCCGCACGGTCGACACCCATATCAAGCGGATCCGCCAGAAAATTACTTTACCGGACGCCGCATGGGGCCTGATCACCGTCTATGGCGTCGGTTACAAATTCGAGGTTTTCCACTGACATGCAGAAAAGTGTCTTTTTTCGCCAGGTCCTGGCGCTGCTGCTTCTGGCGATGCTGCTCTGGGCGGTCTTGACGGCGCTCCTTTACAATGTCCTGTCCCGCACGGTTTTCACCCGGATCAAGGTTGCGGAAATGCAGCCGCGCGCTGAAGTTATCGCCCGCATCGTATCACCCAATTTTCTGGAAAATGATCCTTATTTCGATGCGATCCTGAATTCCGCCTTTGATTTTTTTGATGCCTGGATCTTCGTGGTGGATGGTCTGACCGGCGATATCCGCCATTCTTCGCTGCCGGACGATTCAGCGATCGAACAGTCGGATATTCAGGCGGAAATTGATCAAAACCTGGAAACCTTGATGACTGGAGAATATTCCTCCCTCTGGTTCCGGCGCAAGCTGCAAAGCAGTCTGGGCACGCAGGAAGTCCTTTTTGTCGGCGTTCCGGTCACCATCCTTTTCGGGCAGAGGAAAACGGTTGCCGGCGCGGTTTTTTTCGTTCAGCCGCTGGCGGAACTCAATGCCGGCCTGAGCAGCATGAATTCCGCCCTGCTGATCTCTTCCCTGCTGGTTTTTGCCCTGATGGTCATGCCGGCTTACTGGGCGACCGCCCGCCTGATCCGTCCCTTGCGGCAGACCCGCGATGTCGCGCTGGCCATGGCTGAGGGTAATTTCAGCGTTCGTGCCAATACCCGGCTGCGGGGCGAGATCGGCGAATTGGCCAGCATCATGAATAACCTGTCCGGCGACCTGGCTGCCAATCTGTCCGCTTTGACCCTGGAACGAAACCGTCTGCGCCAGATCCTGGAAAGCATGAGCGACGGCCTGATCGCCGTGGATCTGGAAATCCGCATCACGCAGGCCAATCCGGTCGCCGGCTGCCTTCTCGGCCTGGACAACCCGCAGATGCCGCTGACCGACCTTTCACAGCTGCCGGACTGGCAGCTCTTGATTTCCGCTTACCGCCAATCGATCACTGCCAATCAGGATGTCAGCATTAACTTGCGCCGCAACGGAGCCAGCATCCTGGGCCAGATAGCGCCCCTGGCCGAGGCTTCCGGCAAGGTGGCCGGAGCGGTCGGCTTGTTCCGCGACATCACCGAAGCCGAACATCTGGAGCAGACACGGCGCGACTATGTCGCCAATGTGTCGCATGAACTGCGCACGCCCCTGACCGCGATGCGGGCCCTGATCGAACCCCTGAAAGACGGCCTGGTGTCGAGTGACAGCGACAGGCAGCGGTATTATAGCATCATGCTCCGGGAAACGATCCGCCTGTCCCATCTGATCAATGACATGCTCGAATTGTCACGGCTGCAAGCCGGCACACTGCCGATCGATAAAGTGATCTTCAGCCTCCGGGATTTTCTATCCGACATTGTCAATCGCCTGTCAGTCCAAGCTGAAGAAAATGGCCTGGAACTGGTTCTGCCCGTTAACCTTTACCGCTGCCCGAAAGTCAACAGCAATCCTGACCGCGTTGAGCAGGTTCTGATCATCCTGATCGACAACGCCATCAAATACTCGCCGGAAGGCGGGAAAATCAATTTGCTCCTGGACTGGAACGAAAAGCAGGTTCAGGTTTCTGTGCAGGATCGCGGCATCGGCATCGCTCCGGAGGACCAGCCGAGAGTATTTGACCGTTTCTTCAAAGCCGACCAGGCGCATCATCAGCCCGGAACAGGGCTTGGTCTGGCGATAGCCCGGGAAATTCTGCTCCAGATGGGGCAGATTATCCGCGTCCAGAGTCAGTCCGGACAAGGTTCGACCTTCACCTTCACGCTTGACCGGGCCGACCAGGCCGCAAAGCCGGCGGCAGGAGCAGGGATCGATATTGAACCGATATAGAAATGTTGTAACGTGTACATACTCTCTTCATATTTAACCGATAGACTGTGAATAGAGACGGATGAATCACAATCTGAAAGGAAGATGTCATCATGGTGCTGGTCTGTGTTACGGATCAGGAATCCTGCGGCCGTTTGATCGATGCCGGCAAGAAGCTCGCCGACATCACGGAAAATCAGCTTAAAGTCATCTGCGTCCGTCCCCGCCGAACCGAATTTTGGTTTGGCAGCGATGAGGTCGAATACCTTTTCAATTATTCGAAAAAACTGGGCGCCGAAATGATCATTATCTTCCACGATTATGCCGTGGAAGCAGTCGTTGAATACCTCCACAACAATGATGTTCAGTATGTGATCGTCGGCATGCCTCCCGACCTGGGCCAAAGCATTTTTATCTCCGGTCTGGAAGAGAAGTTCCCCCAATTGCCGGTTATCACCCTGGGCGAAACCGGTCAAATGCAACTGGTGCCGGCATACGATGAAAAACTGCAATGATGCCCTGTCCGATCCGGTCGGCTATTCCGGCGTCCGCATCAACAAATATATCGCCGACAGCGGCGTCTGCAGCCGGCGCGAAGCTGATCGCCTGATAACCGGCGGCCAGGTCACCCTTGATGACCAGCCGGCCAGCCTGGGCAGCCGTGTCCGGCCCGGCCAGACGGTCCGGATCAACGGAGAACCGATTCTCATCGACGACGACCTGGTTTATCTGGCTATAAATAAGCCGGCCGGCATTACCAGCACGACCGATGAGCGGCGCAGCGACAATATCATCCGACTGATCCATCATGAAAAAAGGCTGTTCCCGGTCGGCCGGCTCGACCGCGATTCCGAAGGGCTGATTTTCTTGACTAATGACGGCTCGATCGTCAATAAAATTCTGCGCGCCGGCAACCGTCATGAGAAAGAATACCTTGTTACAGTCGATAAACCGATCACTGAGCCATTTCTCGCCGGCATGGCCGGCGGCGTGCCGATTCTCGGCACGGTAACCCGCCCTTGCCGGATTCGCGCCGAAGGGGTCCGCAGTTTCCGAATCATTTTAGTTCAGGGCATGAACCGTCAGATCCGGCGCATGTGCGAATATTTTGGCTACGAAGTCCTGCGTTTGGTGCGGATTCGCATCATGAACGTCACCTTGGGCAACCTCAGGCCCGGCGAATGGCGCAATCTGACAGTCCGGGAAATCGCCGAAATCCGCCGCCTGATCAGCGATTCATCACCGGATCCCGAATTCACATCGGATAATCGCCGCTGAAACAGGCATCGCAATACCGCTTCCCCGTCTCGCCAAGCATTTCACCCAGGCTGTCCAACTGCAGAAAACCCAAAGAATCAGCCCCGATCTGGCGCCGGATTTCCTCTTGCGTATGCTTGCGGGCTGTCAGCTCATCGGTTGACGGAATATCGGTGCCGAAGTAGCAAGGCCAGAGAAACGGCGGCGCGCTGATCCGTACATGAACTTCCCGGGCGCCGGCTTGCTTGAGCATATGGATGATGCGCGCGCTGGTTGTGCCGCGCACAATGGAATCATCGACCATGACCACCCTTTTCCCGGCGACGCTGGATGCGATCGGGTTGAGTTTGATCCGGACCGCGGTTTCGCGCTGTTCCTGGCTGGGCTTGATAAAGGTCCGGCCAATGTAATTATTTTTGACAAACCCTTTGCCATAAGGGATCCCCGAAGCCTGGCTGAAACCAATCGCCGCATCGATGCCGGAATCAGGCACCCCGAGAACCAGATCGGCCTGGGCCGGATGCTGGCGGGCCAGCAAGCGGCCGGCAGCCAGACGGGCTTCATGGACGCTGATCCCGTCGATCAGGCTATCCGGCCGCGCAAAATAGATATATTCGAAAATGCATTTGCGATTCAGCCCGCGGCAATTTGTCCGCAGCGAACGCAAGCCCTGCTTGTCGGCGATCACAATCTCACCCGGATCCACATCGCGGATAAAGGTTGCGCCGATCGCATCGAGGGCGCAGGACTCCGACGCAAAAACAACCGCCTCGCCCAGCTTACCCAGGCAAAGCGGACGAAAACCAAGGGGATCGCGTACCGCGATCAGTTTGCCCCGGCTCAGCAGCAGCAGGCAGTAAGCGCCCTGAAGCTCCTGCATCGCCAGGCACACAGCATCCTCGACCGACGAACTGGCCGCCCGGCCGCGCGCAATCAGATAAGCAATGATCTCCGAGTCGATCGAGGTCTGGAAGATTGCCCCCTGATCTTCCAGCCGGCGGCGCAGATCGGCCGTGTTAGACAGATTGCCGTTATGCGCCAGCGCCATCTGACCTTTGCTGTAGCGGGTCACCAGCGGCTGTGCGTTCTCGCGGACACTGGGTCCGGATGTCGCATACCGCACATGGCCAATCGCTGACCGCCCGGGGAGTCCGGCCAGCTGGCTTTCCTGGAAAACTTCATGGACCAGGCCCATATCCTTGTAAAGCCTGATTTCCCCTCCCTGATTGGCTGCGATGCCGCAGCTCTCCTGCCCCCGGTGCTGCAGGGCGAACAGGCCAAAATACACCAATGGCGCAGCGTCCATCCCCTCGGGGCCATAGACGCCGAATATGCCGCACGCTTCATGCACGATATCTGCCTCCTCAGGCCTGACAGCCTAAAACGGGACTCGGTTTTAGCGGGCTCCGCCCGCTTCCCTCAACATAGAAAAGCTTACGTGTTCCCGCTTGTGCTGTCAATGACCTTCCGGCGATTGATGTCCCGGCACAAGCCATGCATTCTTCTGGCGTCTGCTGCCGTGCATAGTCCGGTTCCGTAACGTGCTTTTTCATACAGGCCGGTGATTTCCCGGATATCCAGCGATTTTGTCTGCAGCAGGCCGGCGGCGATCTGCCGCGGCGTCATCCCGGCGGCGATTTGAAATCCCATTGCGGCCTGGTCCTCGATCAGGCGGTAATACAGGCGCCGGATCCGCTGGTCCGGGCTTTGGCCGAATTGTCTGGCCAGACGGCTGCGTTCACGGTTGAACCGGATGCGGACCTGGTCCGATACCTTGGGCAGCAAGGACTCCAACACATCATTTTCATGTGGCACGCTGTCCCGGAACCGGCGGTACAAGGAATAGAGGAGATAAACCAGTCCGGCCAGCAGGGCTATGGCAATCAAGCCATACAGCAGGTATTCCAAAATAGCATACAAAACCTGCAGCCATTCCGGTGTTTGGCCGGCATCCGGCAGAATCGGCTCGCTGGATGCAGGCTCCGTGGCTGCCGGTTCAGCTGTTGTTTCGGTCGTTTCACCCGAATTGAATTTCAACAAGCTCAGAAGCCAGCGCACAAACCCGAGCAGCAGATGCCCAATCCAGGGAATCAAGTCCTGAATATGAAGCCAGGGCGAGGCCAGCAGCACCAGCAGCAAAATCCCGCCGAAACCGAGCAGCAGGA
>DOFA01000050.1 GCA_003532195.1 Clostridiales bacterium | reverse complement strand
CCGTGCTTACCGTTATGGCCAGTACCTGGATGGGCTATTCTTTTTCCAAAAAGGAATTCTGGTTACGAGGTTTCTGGTATAAGGTCGTTATTGTCACGATGTATTTCAGTGCCGGCTTGATTCCAGTTTTTCTCAATTTTCGCAATCTCGGACTGGTTAATAAGTTTTGGATTTATATCATTGGTTTTGTCGCCCCGTTTTATATTATTTTATGCAAAACTTTTATCGAAAGCTTGCCGGCATCTCTGGAAGAATCGGCCAGGATTGACGGCGCCAAATACCTTTCGATTTTCTCACATATTATCTTGCCCCTATCCAAGCCAATCATCGCAACCATCTGTGTTTTTGTCGCGGTTGGGCACTGGAATTCCTACATGGATACTGTGCTGTATATCACAAAACCCGAGCTTTATACGCTGCAATATACCCTATATAGATACCTGAATGCTGCGACGGCGCTTGCTCGGGCGATGTCATCCGCAGCGGGAGGCGGATTATCCGGGATTGATCTGACCAAAATCGTCTCTGCAACTTCCCTCAAGATGACGATTGCCATGATCATCTCGCTCCCGATTATCTTTGTTTATCCATTCTTTCAAAGGTATTTTGTCAAGGGCATCATGATCGGCGCCATCAAGGGCTAGCCGATGCCTCTGACTAAATATAAAATATTTAAAAGGAGAAAGAGAAGATGAAAAAGAGAATCACCGCAATCTTTTGCTTGTTTGTCATGCTGGCTATGATCGTTACGGCATGCACAACCACCTCCGACACCAGCGGGACAACGCCAACGACAGCGACTAAGGCTGAGACGACAAGTTCCGCAACCGCTCCCCGGGATGTGATCACCATCGATTTTATGTCCAACGCTTGTGTGCCAGGACTGGTAACCGATCTATGGTGGTCAAAGAAGATTGAAGAAGACATCGGCGTGAAACTGAATATGATCTCTTTCTCGCCGGAAAGTTACAATACGGCCCTGGCCGCAAACGACCTGCCAGATATTACCAAATATGGCAGCGTTGATTTTGTGCCAAACAGCATCGCTGCGAACGCGTTGATCAATTTTGATGATTATACTGAGTTTTTACCCAATCTGTATGATCAATTCAGCCAAGGCTCACTTCAGTATCAACGCGACCTGTACGGAGATGGTGAGAAACTCTATACGATTCCCGATGGTATGACCGACGAGTTCCAAACCATCGGCGGCATCGAATATGGCTGGCGTCTCAACTGGAACTATTACATGGAATATGTGGAGGAAAATGGCGAACCCAAGCTTGAGGAATTGGAAGATTTCCTGCCGCTCTTTAAGACGATCCAGGATGCTCATCCCACGAATGCCGACGGCCAAAATACCTTTACAATTACTGGATTTCCCAGTTGGGACGCCAGCTGCCAATTCCTGTTCAATCTGGTTATTGCTGAGATGTACGGTTGGAATTACTCCATGTACCCGCTTTTAGTCAATCAGGAAGATCTCTCTTACAGCTTGATCTGGGATGACGCCGGC
This sequence comes from Clostridiales bacterium, assembly GCA_003532195.1. Lineage (GTDB taxonomy): Bacteria > Bacillota > Clostridia > Saccharofermentanales > UBA5734 > UBA8949. The sequence goes on along the minus strand of DOFA01000050.1, from coordinate 11,903 downwards.
CCATTTAAAAGAGTTTTAAAGTTCCTCTTTGACGCCAACCAGCTGGGCTTGGTTGATCCGGACGCCGTCACTTCGACCTTCGAAGACTATACCGCGAAAATTTCGGGCGGCCGTGCTTTGGCTTTTTACGCCTGGGGGAACAATCCCGATTATAGATTGCTTCCCTTTGACAATATGACAACATCCTGCTATAACGGCCCTTGGCTCCTGGGAAATGTTAACGGCGGTCTGGGTCTTTGGGTCAGTTCAAGCGGCGAAACTGAAAAAATTGAACGTGTCTGTGAATTTATCAACTACTGTATGGATTATGATAACGCCTGGTATATCTCTTATGGCCCCCAGGGTGAATATTGGGATTTGAACAGCGATGGCGTCCCCTATATTACTGAATTAGGCGAACAGCTCGGGGAAGACGCAACGTTGATGCTGGCGGAAGGCGGCAATCCCGCATTTAACAGCTTTATGGGCATAACGGGATACTGGCGCAACGTTAATCCCAGAAACGTCCATCCCAAATACGGCGTCCCCTTTTCCGGTGGCTGGGCTCTGCGCGAAGGCGCAAAGCCGAAGACTGAAGCGCAGACCAGTTGGGAAAACTACATGGTCGAGAAATATAAGGTTAATTTTAAAGGAAATCTCACGGATATCGAACTGTTAACTGCCAGTGATTCCTTCGCCGAACCCCGGATTGTGAATCCGACCATACCCGATGAGATTAAGGATTTCCAATCCAGGATGGGAAGCGTATACGAGAACTTCTGGAAACTGATTTATGCCAAAGATCAGGCGGCATTTGATTCCCTCTGGGCAGAAACTCAGTCAACGCTGCAAGCCATGTTCGATTCTACCGGCTATACGGCCAAGACTTTGTTCGATATTTACAACAATGCGCTCACCGAGAATGAGAAGTATTTCGATTGATCTGATACAAGTCCTGGGACGCGGAGCAATCGGCGTATTAATCGGCGTATTGCTCCGCCACATCACTGAGTAAATATAGTCAGGAGACAAGGCAATGGACAGAATCCACGTGATCTACCCGGAAAAACTGGGTATTATATCGAAAAATATTTACGGCTACTTTGTTGAGCAAATCGGGGCGCTCATTGAAGGCGGCGTGTGGGTCGGCGAAAACTCCGGCATCCCGAATATTCACGGCATTCGTCAGGAACTGGTGGAAAAGCTGCGCGCCATCAACGCATCGGTTTTCCGCTGGCCGGGCGGCTGTACCGCCGAGGTTTATGACTGGCGGGACGGCATCGGTCCGCCGGAGAAGCGACCGGTTTCACTGGCGGTGGCCTATCGGGCTGACGGCAAGGCCCAGGCCAATGACTTTGGTACGCACGAATTTATCGACTTCTGCCGGCTGGCCGGCGCGGATCCGTATATCTGCCTGAATGTAGCTGGCAGTGCCCCGTTGGAATCGTTTAAGTGGATGGAATACTGCAATATGCCGCGAGGCATGACTGGCCTGGCCAAGCTGCGCGAAGAAAACGGTTCGCCGGAACCTTTTAATATTAAATACTGGGGTTTGGGCAACGAAAATGGCAACCATGGCGGGATGATGACGCCTGAAGAATACTGTGCGGCCTATTCCCGGGTCGTCTCGATCTCCTGGTCGATCCTTGAGAACCGGGAAACAATCGCCAGCGGCCCGATCTGGAACAACATCGACTGGTCGCGGCGGTTCTTCGCGAGCTATAACAACCGCGCTCCCGGATGGGAAGGCAAACAGCTGGACGGGTATTCGCTTCATTATTACAGCGGGGCGGACGGCAACGATGACACATTCAGCGAGGAAGAGTGGTACCAGAAGCTTGGCAACTCAATGGGAATGCAGAAACTGATCGAGGATCAAGCTACGATTCTGCATGAATTCGATCCTGCCCGGCACGTCGGACTGGTCGTTGACGAATGGGGAAGCTGGACATCGGCGAAAAGAGTGCCGTCCTATGACCGGCCGCTATATCTGCAAACAGGCACCATGCGCGAGGCGCTGGTTGCCGCAATCACGCTTAATATTTTTAACAATCACTGCGACATCGTAAAAATGGCTAATATCACGGCGCTGATCAACTATATCCATTCGCTTTTCATGAGCGAAGGCGAAAAACTGATCGTCACGCCAACCTATCACGTGTTTGACATGATGAAGGCGCACCAGAACGCAACCTGTATCCGCACGGTTTGCGCCTCGGAAACACACAATGACGTTCCGCGGGTGACGGCATCGGCGTCGGTCAAGGATGGTAAAACGCTGCTGACGCTGGTGAACACCCAATATGCTGATCCGACGGAAGTCATCATTGAACTGCATAACGGTTTTTTCCCCGCGGATGTCCAGATCGAGACGCTTGCGGCTGACGATCCGCACGCCAACAATACCTTTGAAAATCCTTCTGTTGTCTCTGTCTCGCGCGGATCCGCCAGCGCCGGCGCCGGCGGCCATGAATTGCTGGTCACGCTGCCGGCAGCCTCCGTGGTTTGCCTGAGCTATCAGTCGGGGGAAGCGGAAGGCTTGAATCGCGAAACCGCGGATCGGCGAGAGGTCAGGTTTTCTCGCATCCAGCCGATTGAAAAGATGAAGGCAAGGGTATTAAAATAGAATTGACAGGTTATTAAGGAGAACAAACCAATGAATCTGGAGCGAATACTCTTTATGGGCAACAGCCTGACCTTGCATCCGCCCAAGGAAGATATCGGCTGGTCAGGCAATTGGGGGATGGCTGCCAGCGCCCGGGAAAACGATTATGTGCATCTGGTGATGAAAAAAATCCATACCGTCAATCCGGACTCGCAATATGATATCCGCAATATTTGCGATTTCGAACTGGGATATTGGGAATATGATCTGAATCCTTTGCTGCAATACCACAGTTTCAAGGCATCGGCGATTATCCTCCAGATCGGCGAAAACGTCGATGACAGCCAGGTTGATACCCATAATTTCCTGGATCATTATCAGGCGCTGGTTGATTACCTCAGTCCGGATCATACCGCCCAGGTCATTTGCACCAATCACTTCTGGAACTCGCCCAGCGCCCGGCGAGTCATTGAAAGTGCGGTCAGCGTGAACGGATACAAGCTGGCCGATATCAGCGCCTTGGGAACAGATGCCCGGAATATGGCCGGAGGCCTGTTCCCCCATAAAGGAGTTGCGCATCATCCCTCCGATCTGGGAATGAAAAAGATTGCCGATTGCATTCTGGCTTGCCTGGAGCTATAAGACATTGAAATCGGGAGGCTGCCAAAATATGAAACTGCATCTGGATGAATACAAAGATAAATTACTGGGCTGCTGGATGGGCAAGAACATCGGCGGGACACTCGGAGAGCCCTATGAAGGCCGAAGGGGCGTTTTCAACCTGGAGTTTTACTCGCAGGAAACCCATGGGGAGCCCTTGCCCAACGACGATCTGGATCTGCAGCTGATCTGGCTGAACGCGGTCGAAAAATTTGGCAATCGGGTCAACGCGGCGATCCTGGCCGAATACTGGACGATTTATAATGTTTGCCATAACAGTGAATACGGTGTGGCCAAGAATAATCTGCGGATGGGTTTGGCGCCCCCTTTATCGGGGTATGTGGATAATGCCTTTCAGAATAGCAACGGGAGCTTTATCCGTTCGGAAATCTGGGCTTGCCTTGCCCCGGGAAATCCGGAGATAGCGGCAAAATATGCTTATGAGGACGCAATTGTCGATCATTGCGGCGAAGGGGTCTATGCGGAAGTCTTTCTGGCTGCACTCGAGAGCGCGGCTTTTGTTGAAACGGACAAATATAAGCTGATCGACATCGGTCTTTCATGCATATCCGATTCGGCGAATATTGCCTATGCTGTCCGGTTGGCCGTCAGTCTTTCTCAATCAGGCAAGACCTGGCAGGAAGCAAGAACAGAAATCATGACCCTGTTGCCCAGCGATTATGGAACGCCGGTTGACCGGTCAGCCATCGAAGTATTTCCCCCTGCCCAAATCGGGAATCATGCGCCGAACAATATCGCGCTGATGATCACCGGCTGGCTGCATGGCGAAGATGACTTTGGCAAGAGCATCTGCATAGCCGTAAATTGCGGCGAAGATACGGATTGCACAGCTGCGTCGCTGGGTTCCATTTTAGGGATCATCAAGGGAATTAAGGGTATTCCGTCAAGGTGGACGGAACCGGTTGGCCGCGATATCAAAACAATATGCATCAACCTGGTCGATGAAGGCATTATTGTACCTAAGACAATCGATGAACTGACCGACAGGATTATCCTGCAAACGCCATTATTCCTCGGAACCAAAATCTGCGATGTGCTCAGTCCCGGGGCAGGCTATTCAATCAATGTCGGGCCAAGCGACAAGCTATATATGACAGAAAGCAAGATCAATCATTATATGTGGAAAAGCTTCCTGGATATTGTCAAACAATCGCCGTTTTGCATCAGGAATGAATTCGTATTGTTTTCCACGGTTCTCGAATCTGACAGCGATCCCTTTATCGCTTCCGGTTCACAGAAGAAGTTTAAGCTGACCGTTGAGAACACAGTCTTCAACAACCAGTGGATCAGTTTAAAATGGCATGTTCCTGAAGGATTGCGAATTTTTCCGGAAAATAGTGTTTGTCTGCCTTTACAGCAGTATCATGGATATATGGCGAAGGTCGATCTTGGCTTCACCCTGGAGTGCGGCGAATTGCACGACAGCCTGTATGACCTGCTGCTGGAAATCAGTTCAATCGGGCATATAACCAAGGGGATTATCCCGGTTCGGCTGATTCATAAACCAGCAGCTCATTGATACGGAGTCTGGTATGGCAGAATGCTTTCCTTACCATGAACATCAACGGTTGATTGATGTCCGGGGACATCGTATTTCAGCAACCAGAAATCACCTCGCGGCGAAGGTGAAGATCAGCCGGGCCCAATCCGTTCATTTGCCATGCAATTCGGGAATCAAACTGGAAAAGACCGGCCAGATCCCGGTCTCCATGATCGGACCGATGTCAGTCCCGCTGGTCTTGTTTGAGTGCGATGGCGATATCATCAGCTTGCGAATTGTCAATCATGATCCTTACGCCAACAACAAGGTTACAGACTTGTCCTTTCTTGACAATGCCATTGAAATCGATCTGTCTTTAGGAAATTTAAAGACGGATCTATATTTTTCGAGCCAGGCAAGCATCGAAGAAGCCGTTGCAGCTTTCAAGAACGGCGGGGAACCGGGCATCGGCAAATACAGGAAGCCGGATATTGAACGGATCTTCATTCTGGACCTATGGCTTCCCGAAGGCGAAATTTATCACAATTACCTGGATCTTACCGAGCTGGTCAAGCTGCTCGCGAAAAACAGGCTGGCGGAAAAGTCGCTGGTCTACATACCGGGATGGAATGCGCCTTATGACACCGGATATCCTTTTTACAAGGCGGCGGAGGCGCTTGGCGGCCGGGAAAGACTGGCTGACGCTGTAAACAGGGCAGCGTCTTGCGGGATATCGGTCATGCCGCACCTGAACTTCTGGGGATATGACACCGCGACAAATGGCATTGCCGATTATGAAGCGATCCAAATGAAGAATAAAAAAGGGGAACCCGTCGGCTGGAACGGGGACACCAACAAATTGGCCTATATAGATCCGGGGAACAGCGCCTGGCAGGAGATGATGTTTGAAAACATCGCTTCGATCTTGAAGGATTACCATTTCAAGGCACTATACCTGGATCAGGGTGGCTGTTTTGACTTTAATCTGCCGGATAGCCTGATCGAAGGCTCCGTGAATTACTTCCGAAAACTGGCCGGCGATTTTGATGACCTGGACGTGATCGGCATCGAGATGCTGACGGACAAGCTGTCTGGCTTATATAACCTTTGCCAGCTTTGGGGGATGCCCTGGTGCGGCCTGGATTTCGACTATGTTCAGGCGCCGGTTTCGCCTGTCTGCAAGCTGTTTTTTGGGCAGGACATCGCTTTTATGGGTCATCTGGGCACACCGGGCTCGCTGCCGGGAAAGTATGTCTGGACCAGCAATCCGTTCATTACATCAAACGGAACCGGGAAAGCCTTTCAAAAGGCTTGGGACTACCACAAGCAGATGGGCGCCATCCCCAGTCTGAGAGTGGATATGAGATACATGGAAAGGATCGATCTTCATGAGTTGTTCAGAAAATAACAAAACACAGTCCTGCCTGTTCGATGTGCACAGCCATATCGGACGAGTTGAACGGGCGCGGCAGGAGTTCATGGATGTCACCAACCTGATCGGGAAAATGGATGCGTGGGGGATTGACAAAGCCTGCATCCTGCCGCTGAGCGAACACCCGGAAGGGGCTTACCTGGAAGCGGATACGGAGGATATCATCGCCGCCTGCGCGCATTATCCTGACCGGCTGGTCCCGTTCTGCCTGATCGATCCGCGATTCGGGAACCGGCCGGATATGGATTTCACTGATTTGCTGGCGGAGTATCAGGCAAGGGGCTGCAAAGGCCTGGGCGAATTTCTGCCGAAGCTGGACATTGATGATGCGCTTTGCCTGAATCTTTACCGCCAGGCCGGCAAATTCGGTCTGCCGGTCCTCTTTGACATGCAGGACCATCCCTTTGGCTACGGGATTCGTGACGACTATGGTTTGCCGAAGCTGGAACATACCTTGCAGATTTGTCCGGAGACGGTCTTTATCGGTCATGGACCGACTTTTTGGGCTGAGATTTCGGCGGACATTCCTGCGGGGCAGCATAACGGGTATCCCGGCGGAGCTATTCAGCTGGGAGGAGCCGTACCCCGGCTGATGAGAAATTACCCCAACCTGTGGGCGGATACCTCGGCGGGCAGCGGTTACAATGCGCTGACACGGGATCCGTCATTCGGGCTGGAGTTTGCGGACGAATTCCAGGACAAGCTGATGTTCGGTACCGATTCTTGCCGGAGAAGCGATATCAACATAACGGCGCCGATTGTGGCCTGGCTGAGGGATCTGCGGGAAAACCGCAAGCTGTCCGCCGATGCGCTGGAGAAAATTGCCTGGCAAAACTGCCGGCGGCTGCTGGGGATATAAAAGAAACTGAAGTCGAGAATGCTTTTTGTCAAGTCCACTCTGTTTTCAGATGACATTTCGCACATCGTTTTCAACGATGTTGAACCGTAAAAACTCGGGTAACGCTTCCTGAAGGGATCGTTCTTTGATTCGCTCGTTCTTTGCTACAGCAGCAGCGGTCAGCACACCGGACGGATATATGATCTGGTTTAGCTTGCAATGGCGCAGGTCGTCGTATCGGGTGCAAAGTGGCACGTTGTTGATCCGACTGATGTAGTCCAGCATAGCCAGCAGATACAGACTCTCGGGGTACCATTTTCTCTGAAAATATTTACGGATATCATCTTTTTCCAGAGTATCAATGATAAAGTCCACATCGCCTAGAGCGTTAACCCTGTGGCAGATATTGCTTTTAAAAAGCTCAAAATTGCCGCGTTTGATGGAACCGGAATCGGGCATGGCTTTCACCGAAACGCTAAGCTCATTTGTGAGCCCATAAAGGGTATCAGCAGAACAATTACGAGCTTTACCCGGTCACCGCAAATGGTTTTGATCATCATGGCGCTTGGCCTCTCTTTTTTAGTGTTATTATGAAGGTCAATTATAATAATGGCAACAGTCTGTTGGCTGTCACCTCGGCAGCATTATCTGGAACAACCGAAAACCTGCCGCTAGATCAGATATAATAAAGTGATACCGCCTTTAAAATATGTGTTATTGCTGATCCCGGTTCATACCCCTATAATCAAAGTATCATTTATCCACTGACAGCATCGTGGAGGTCAACATGAAAGCAGTTGTCGTTGATAGTAAAATCATTGACTTGTTCACGGACTTTAGTATTGAAAAAAGGATCCTTGGCGAAGCCGGCATCGAGCTGGCGGTCGAGAACATCACGAATCCAGCGGATTATGTCCGGCTGTGCCGGGATGCCGAGGCCTTGCTGCTGATCGGTCTGCAGACGCCGCGGGCCGTGATCGAACAGCTGCCCGCCTGCCGGGTGATCGTCCGCTACGGCGTGGGCTACGACGCCGTCGACGTGGCCGCCTGCTCGGAAAGGGGAATCGCCGTCTGCAATGTACCGGACGCCGGCACCTACGAGGTCGGCAGCCACGCCTTCGCGCTGGCGCTCGACTGCCTGCGCAAGATCACTTGCTATGACCGCCGGATCAGGAAAGGCGACTGGCACGCTGGCAGCGGCTATAAGATCCGCCGGCTTTGCGAGAACACGTTTGGCTATTGCGGTTTCGGGAACATCGGCCGGGCCGCAGCCCGTTTCGCCGGCCTGCTCGGCTGCCGGCTGATCGCCTATGACCCTTTTGTCAGCGACGAGATATTCGCGTCGGCCGGCGCCACTCGGGTCTCTTTCGATGAATTGCTGGCTCAGGCTGACGTGATTTCCATCCATACGCCCCTGAACGCCAAAACCTATCACCTGTTCGCGCAAGAGCAGTTTATGAAAATGAAGCAGGGCGCGATCCTGGTCAACACGTCCCGCGGCGGCCTGGTCGACCGGGAGGCCCTGATGGATGCGATCGACGCCGGGATTGTCGCGGCGGCCGGCCTGGATGTCCATGAACCGGAGCCGCTGACCGACCTGAACGATAGGATATTCCAGTACGACACGATCGTCCTGACGCCGCATTCGGCGACCGAAAGCACCGCCTATGCCCCGACCCTGCAGGAACTCGTCGCGCGCACAGCGGTGGCAGTGCTGGGCGGCGAACTGCCCGCCAATGTGATCAACCGGGAAGCGATCCTGAAATTCCGCCAAAAGGCATAGAACCAACAAGATTGAACCGTAAGGAAGAAGGAGAGACATCATGAAAGCGAATTCAATGCTGCAAAAATTCAAGGACAAGCAGAAACTGGCCGGCGCTTTTTTCAATTCCGGAACCGTGGTTTCCGCGGAGGTCCTCGGCCAATTGGGCTTTGACTTCATCGTCATCGACGCCGAACACGGCCAGTACGACTTTGCGACGGTGGAGGCCTTTATCCGCGCCGCCGAGTGCCGTGACCTGCTGCCGATCGTCCGGACGGTCGACTGCTCGCGCAACTACATCCTCAAGATGCTTGACCTGGGCGCCATGGGCCTGTTCATTCCTTTTATCAAGACGGCCGAGGAAGTCAGGCAGGTCATCCGGTTTGCCAAATATCCGCCCCTGGGCGAGCGCGGCCTGGGGCATGCCCACAAGGTCGGCTACGGCCTCGACCCGATCGTCAATACCGGCCGGCCGGAAGATTACCTGGAGTGGGCCAACGACAACACGCTGATCATCCCGCAGTGCGAAACCGCGGAAGCCGTGGCCAATATTGAGGAAATCCTCAGCGTCGCGGGCGTAGCCGGCATCTTCATCGGGCCGTACGACCTTTCGATTTCCTTGGGGATTCCCTGCCAGTTCGACAACCCGCGCTTCCAGGAGGCGGTCCTTAAGGTGAAGGATGCCTGCAACCGGGCCGGCAAAATGGTGCTGACCATGGGCATGACGCCGGAAGACGCCAAGGTCAAATTCGCCATGGGTTTTGACGGCGTGCTGGCGACCGACACTTCATTCCTGATCCGGGCGGCGAAAAGCTATATTACCGAAATCCGCAAATTAAGCTGATGAGAGGATGATCGATCCGATGGCACTGCGCTATCAGACTCTGGAACAAACCGTGCAGGGTAAAACCGCCATTATTACCGGAGGCACGGCCGGTATCGGCAAAGCCTGCGTCGAGGTTTTCTGCGCGGCGGGCATGAACGTCGTCACCCTGGGGCGAAGCCGGGACAAGGGCGTGCGGCTGGCGGAGGAAATCAATGCGGCCGGCAAGGGCCAATGCCTGTTTTTCGAATGCGACGTCAAAAACACCGCGCGCATTCGCGAGATCGTCCGGTTGACCGTCGAGCGGTTCGGCGGGATCGACGCGCTTGTCAACTGCGCCGGCGTTTTCCCGGAACCCAAAGCCATCGACGATGTAAGCGAGGAGCAGTACCGGGACATCCTGGAGAATAATCTGGTCTCCTACTTTTCCTTCTGCAAATACACGCTGCCCTATATCCGGCAGGCCAAGGGCAGCATTGTCAACATCGGCAGCATCGTCGCCTGTACGGGCGCGCGGCACTGCCAGGCGTATCTGAGCACCAAGGGCGCGATCGAAGCGCTGACGCGGGGCCTGGCCTTGGATGAAGCGACCAATGGCGTCCGTGTCAACGAAATCAAGCCCGGCCACATCAATACGGAAATCTTCCAGCAGATGCTGGACCGCTCGGACAACCCAGATGAACTGCGCCGCTATTTTGATCATGTGCAGTGCCTGGGCCGCGGCGGCGAACCCGAAGAAGTCGCCTATGCCGTCTTGTTCATGGTCAGCGGCTGGTCGAGCTTCATCACCGGCACCGACCTGATCGTATCCGGCGGCTATGAGCTGGGCGAAGGTGAAATCAACCTCAAGCCTTAAATTCACGGCTGTCACGGCTGGACTCGAAGCGTTGAACCTGCCATCCAATTTGAACCTGCAACCCAAGATGAGATAAGAAAGGATGTAATGATGATGAAAGCGGAACTCCTGATCCAAAACCGAAGCCAGCTTGGCGAAGGGGCCTACTATGACGAGCAGCGGAACGTCCTCCTGTGGCTGGATATCTTTGGCTGTGAGGTTCATGAGCTGGATCTGGCCAGCGGGCAGGATGTCTGCCACAAGGTCGAGAAACCGGTGACCACGATCGTTCCCGCGGAAACCGGCTATGTCGTCGGCATGATCGACGGCGTCTATCGCCTGGACGATGATTTCAAAATCGCCCGCCACCTGCCGTCCCCAGACCTGGATTATGCGCATTACCGGTGCAACGACGGCAAATGCGGCCCCGACGGCCGTTTCTGGATCGGCCTGATGGATGTGAAAGGCCGGGATGGCCAGGGCGCCCTCTATGTGGTCAATGATGAAGTCTGCGAATTAGCGTGGACCGGATTCAACGTTCCCAACGGTATCGTCTGGAATTCCAAACAGGACAAGGTCTATTATACGGATTCGGTGGGCGGCCGCATCTACGCTTTTGATTACCGGGACGGGAAAATCAGCAATAAGAAGGTGATCTTCCATACGGACGCCGGAGTGCCGGACGGTATGACTATCGACGCCGAGGATAAGATCTGGGCCGCAGTCTGGGGCTCCTCATGCGTGTACCGGATCGACCCGGAAACCGGGCGGATTCTTGAGACCGTCGAAACGCCCGTCCCGCAGGTATCTTCGGTCGCCATCGCCCACCGGCGGCTTTATATCACCAGCGCAACCGAGAGCATGGATGAGGAGCAGGTCGCGCGCTACCCCTTGTCCGGCAGCTTGTTTACCGCTGCGATCGACGTCGACGGTGTACCGTCCTTCCGGTATCGCGGCCGGGCATGAATCTGCTTAGATAATTAATTACAGAACGGATGTGAAAATTATGGCCTTTCGAACTTATCGCCTGCCCCCGGAGGCACCGGAAAACAACTTATACGAAATCCAAATCGAAAACGAGCCGGTCAAGGCCCATGCCGCCCGAGTGTCCGCCATGCCTTTCAACCGGCACTGGCCGGGTCACCAGCGCGCTCTGGATCAGACCGAAGTGATTCCGTTTATCAGTTTTGAACTGGATGCGCCGGTTGCGGTCCGCGTCGTCGCCGGGAAAGACTTCCAGGAAGCGGTGGTGCGGCCGTCGTCGCGCGGTGTCAAACCGGTTTGCCGCGGCCGGGAGATCCGGTTCATGATACCCGGCCCGGGACAATACACCCTGGAGCTAGACGGCGTCAAAGGCGCACTGCTTATTTTTGCCAACCCGCTGCAGCAGCCGGCGGTTCATCCCGGCGACCCCGATACGCTCTATTTCGGCCCGGGGGTCCACCAGGCCGGCGTGATTGACATGCAC
>DOFA01000266.1 GCA_003532195.1 Clostridiales bacterium | reverse complement strand
GGATCATTGGCTTTGATCTTGGCTTCGGTAAAGGAGACCATCTGTTGGAAGCTGGTGGTCATCATGCCGACTTTACCGGTGAAAATCTTGTCATTGTAGGCCTGCGATTGGGTCAGCATCCATTCCTGGTCAAGAATACCATCGCGATAGAGTTTGGTAATGTAGACAATGGCTTCTTTCATGCCGGGAACGAGAAGGCTGGAAGTCAGTTTACCGTTCGCGTCCAGCACCCAGATTTCGGCAGGAATCGGCGTCACATTGCAGCCGAAAGAACGGAAGACGAAGTTGATCGTATTGAGCGTATCTTCCGCACAGAGGCCGTAGGTATCGTCGGAGCCGTTGCCGTCCGGGTCGTCCTCTTTAAAGGCTTTCAGGACAGCATACAGGTCGTCAAGCGTTTTGGGCATTTCCAGGCTGAGGTTGTCGAGCCAGTCCTGACGGATGGCAAAGGTGGAATCGGAGAGGGAGGGCGTCGGAATGCCGTACAGCTTGCCGCCATTCATCTTATGGGCTTCGACAATGTCGTCGCTCAGGTATTCTTGAATATTCGGGCAAAGTTCTTCATACATTTGCGTGAGGTCGAGATAAATCTCCTGGGATGCCCAGTCGTTGAAATTCGCTGTGCCAGGTCCGGTTGTGATCGAGAGATCCGGAATATCGCCGGATGTGACATAAATATTGTACTTTTCCAGCCAGGTCTCATAGGGTGCGGTCAGGATTTTGATCTTCAGGTTCAGGGTTTCGTTGATCTGCTTGATGATTATATCTGTCTCATCATTCAGGTCGGTCCATGATGAACGGAAGATACTGAACTCATAGGGTTCTTCCGGTTCTGTGGTTGTGGCGGCTGTCGTTGTGCCGGCCGTGGTCGCGGCCGATGACGCGGTGGTCGCCGGGGTGGTCGCCGCTGGCGCGCAGCCTGTGACGACCAGGGACAATACCAGGCAGATTGCCAGCATCAGGCCTATTGATTTCTTTGAAATACGAATCATGTCTTGCCATCCTCCTTGATTTTCCGTTTATAATCTTTCCGTTTACAATCGATAATGTTGACGACTTGTGCGAACTGATCAGTTATAGATTTGTGTTAACACCGGCAATTTCATTATAAGCTGGCCGGATACCGCTTCAAGTTGCAGTCTTATATAACCTGTTGCATATTTGTGCATTTTATGGAAAAAGCCGGCCGAAGCCGGCTTTTTCTGGAGAACCTGCTGATGGGTGCCCCTCATTCAGTCAAGCGCCAGCAACCTTTCCAGGTTTTTCGCGGCAATCAGCTGCTTTTCCTCATCGCTGATCCGGGCATAATTGATCATGCTTACGGCTGAACCGCCGGAATAGAGCGGCATTGCGCTGCCGAAAATCAGCCGGTGCGCGCCGAAGATGCGGCAAATTTCTTCGATGCCGCTGTGGGTTTTGTAGCCGATGGTCTCGATGTGGAGATTGGGGAATTTCCTGAGCAGGGGATATAAATTTCTGTCACTGCCGTATCCGGCGCCGGACAGGATGACCCGAAGCTCGGGGAAACTGGCGCACAGGGTGTGCAATTCGTTCCAGTTCAGCTGATCCAGGCCGATCAGCAGCACAATCCGGCTGGCCTCCAGCATGGCGAGCAGCTCGCCGCTGTTCCAGGACTCGATGCTGTAGGCATGATCGCTATTTCCCGGGAACATGCGCACCGCACGGACGTTATTGCTTCTCAGCTGATGCCGGAGCTGATCCGGAGCCGGGAATTCCCCCGTGTGATGGGGCATGACAACCCAGACCGGAACCAGTTCGCTATGCCGGGCGATCTCCTGCCCCAGCAGGTCGTTGCCCATGACCGGCTGGTATTCCCGGGCCATCGCGTGATAAACCAGTGCCCGGCCGATGCCGTAAAATTTCATTTGTTCGATCAGGTCTTCCAGCTTGTAGAACGAGCCCGGATTAACGATGCTCCTTCTGCCGAACGAACAATCACCATCAAAAAAGTCCAAAGTCTTTTCCATGATCCTTGCCTCATTTCAAAATAAAATATCCAGCCCCTGCGCGGTAGTTTGACTTTACCCGTGTTCGGTTCGCGAATTGGAGAACCGGGTCCGATATTCACCCGGTGTAATCGCCACTTGCTTCTTGAAGGTCCGGATAAAACTGAAGCGGTTGTTGTAGCCGACCATTCCGGCTATCTGCTCGATGCTGATTCCGGTGTCAGACAGCAGGGCTTTCGATTTGTCAATCCGGATTTTCGACACATAATCCCAAAAGCTGATGCCGGCCTTTTCCTTAAAGGTCTTGCAGAAATAAGACGGATTGTAATTGAAGTGGCCGGAAACCGAAACCAGCGAAATCTCCTCGGTATATTTCTCTTCGATATATTTCTTGACATCCGTAATCAGGCTGCCGGCGCTGCCCTTCTGCTGGTCTATACGGTACTCGATGATGCTGCGGAATTTCTGGCTGATCCACTCTTTAAACTGCTGGATGTTTTTAAACTGGCTGATCGGCGGATTGATCTGGCCATCTTCGGTAAAAACATCCTTAAGGTTGACGTTGAGCTCGTAGACGCATCTTTGGATGATGCCCACGATGTTGAGCAGGCAAATTTCAATATTCGGGAAACTCTTATTGTTGTTCATAATATCATCCAGCATCGCGCCGAGCGTCAGGGATGTTTTTTCGTAATCGCCCAGGTTGATCAGCGTGATCAATTTCTGTTCCATCTCCACCGGGTAATGAAGCAGGTCGGTGCGGGAGCCGGCAATCCTGGCGTAGCTGACTACCGGCGAATCATCATAAAGGAACTCGTAACGCAGCGCTTCCAGGGCTTCCTTGTAGGAAACGCCGATGCCAAGTATGCCGCGCTGGATCCTGCCGGCGCCAATGCTGATCGCCAGTTTCAGGTATTCGCCGACGCTGTTCTGGAAATCCTCCAAGGTCTGTTCCGTCAAAGCGTCCGTTTCGTCCAGGTTCCGGTATGCGTCCAGTTTCAGCAGAACGAGCAGGTTATCGTCAGGGTCGTGTACGCAATCCAGATCCAGATTCAAATTGCTGAAAATTTTCTCGACCGTGCTGAGCAGCGCCGCCTTCTTGAGTTCTCTTTCCTTGATGGCCATTTCCTGCAAAGCGGTCGGCCGGACTTTAATGACCGCCACCTTGAACCACTCGTAATTCAGATTGATTGACAAATAGGCGGCCCGCTCCCGGATATCCGCCAGGTTGAATTGCTGGCCGGCGATCAGCTGGCTGAGAAAGGACTCCCGAACCAGGATCTTGTTGTCGCCCAGCTGCTTTTCCAGGGACTGGTTGTTCTCCAGCAGGGTGACTATTTCGTTCTGGATCATGGAGGCATCGCTCATACCGTCGTGGTTGACTGGTGAAATCCTCCGGATATTGCTGATTATTCTCTTGATCGGATCATAAATTTTCCGGGAGAAGAATAATGAAATCGCACCCATGAGCAGCACCAGGCCGAAAAAGGTCAGGTAGGTGATGTTCCGTATGGTCAAAGATTTCTCGTACATCGTAGTTCTGGAGACGACGTAGAACATTTTCCATTGATTTCTGCCGGAGCTGTCAAAATAGCAGATCATGTCGGTGTCTTCACGGGTCAGGCTAAAATCGCCCGCGGCCAGTTCCAGGTAGATGTCCGGCATGTTCAGCGTCTGGGTGACTTTCTGATACAGGTACTTCTCCTGGCTGGAAGCGATAATCGTACCCTGCGCGTTAACGATAAAGGCAAGCGCCTGGTCGTCGCCCTGGGTAATAATTCGCAGCTGGTTGGACACCAGGCGTTCATCGACGCTCAGAACGACGGCGCCTTCGCGTTTCTGGCTGTCGTAGGGTATTTGGGCCAGAAAAGTGATGGTGTTGTTATACAGGGAGCTGGATGTGGATAGCCGGGCCGCGACCTTGCGGGTGTCAAGAATTGCCGAATAGCCGGTCATTTTCAGATAATCAATATACCAGCTGCGGTCATAATAGTCGTCTAGATCAATCAGGCCGCTGTAGTCAAGAATATAACCATTCTTTTCATAGAAAACGCCGATGTTGGTGACATAGTTACTGGAGTTGAGGGAGCTGGCCAGCAGATCCTGGACGCTCTTGATTTCCGCCCATTTCTGCGGGATCAGTTGACGCGGGACATAGGCAAACTGCAGGATTTTGTCATTCATGGCCTGGTTCAGCGCCTGCTTCTCCATCTCGCCAAAGAGAACATCGAGGGTGTTCAAGGTCTCCGTGATTTTCTTTTTCTCGAATCTTTCGATCTCGGCATCCAGGTTCTCAAGGATATAAAATTGCGTATAAAATCCGATAGCTGCCGCCAGCAGCAATGTGACCAGAACATAGCCGAGGAAGAATTTGAGAAACAGGCTCCGGGATATACTTCGCGTATACTTGCGGAAAAAATCGATTATCTGCACTGGATTGTCAACTCCTGTTGGTCGGCGGAAGGAAGCTATGAGCGGATTGTCGGTGAATTTGATTATAGCATAGCCCAATTTGCGATACAACGCGCGCCTACCTGCGGCGGTAAGGACTGGCGCGGATTGATAAAGATCTGTAACGCTTCGATATAACTGCAACTTGAGTTTTACATCCGAGCCTTTACAATGAAAATGAGCTCAAAGAATCCGCAGGGCATTCCGGGAGGCATGATGCATGAAGACCGCGCCGACGACAGTTCCATCGAAAAGTCTGAAGCATAAAAACAGTCTGAAACATAAAAACAGTTTTTTCTTTTACGTCTGGAAGAACAAATTCCTGTATGCCTTGTTTCTTTTGCCTTTCCTGTACTATATCATCTTCCAGTACATACCGATCTACGGCATATCCATCGCTTTCCAGGATTACATGCCCGGCAAGCCCTTCATCGGCAACGAATGGATCGGGCTGAAAAACTTCCGGCTGGCCTTCAGCTCGAAACCGTTCCTGGAAGCTTTGCGCAACACGGTCATCATCAGCTTTTCAAAAATCGTCTTCGGTTTTCCTTTCCCGATCATCATTGCCCTGCTGCTCAACGAAATCCGCGCCGTCCGGTTCAAGAAAATCGTTCAGACCGCCATCTATTTCCCGCACTTCGTCTCCTGGGTCATCGTCGGCGCAATTATCCTCAGTTTCTTCTCCGTTAACGACGGCTTGTTCAATATGATCTTGAAGAGCTTTGGTCTGGAGAAGATGAAAATCCTGACCAATCCGCAATATTTCCGGCCGATGCTGGTCATGTCCTCGATGTGGAAAGAGGCCGGCATGAGCTCCATCATTTACCTGGCCGCCATAACCGGCGTCGACACCCAAACCTACGAGGCTTCCCTGATCGACGGCGCCAACCGCTGGCAGCAGATGCGGTATATCACCTTGCCCGGCATCGCCACCACCGTTTCGATCATGTTCATTTTGCAGCTTGGCAGCATCCTGAGCGCCGGTATGGAGCAGACCCTGGTGCTCTTGAATCCGCTTGTCGCCAGCGTCGGCGAGAACATCGACACGTTCGTTTACAAAGTCGGCCTGAAGCAGGGCGACTACAGCTTTTCCACCGCCGTAGGCCTGTTCAAGTCCGCTGTGGGCTATGTTCTGGTCATGGGTACAAACCGCCTTTCCAAAGCCATCAAGGGTGAGGGCATCTTCTAAAACTAAGGATTTGCCGGAGCAAACGTAAAGGAGTCGCCGCCGTGAACATAAAAAAAATGTCCCGCTTCAATGTCGTCAACTATCTGTTCCTGTTTTTATTCGGCCTGTCGGCCATCTACCCGTTTATCTATATTCTCGGCATTTCGCTGATGACCGACCAGGACTACCTGAAACAGGGAATTGCCCTTTTCCCGCGGCATGTGACGCTAGATTCCTATCGGCAGATCTTCTGGAACGGCAATGTCTTTGATTCCTACAAGTCGACCCTGATCATCACCTTCGGCGGAACCGCGATCAACCTGGTCCTGACGATTTTGTGCGCTTATTTCCTGTCCAAGACCAAAGTCAAGGGTTATAAACTATTCATCAATATGATCATCTTCACGATGTATTTTCAAGGCGGCTTGATACCGTCCTATATGCTGATGCGTAATTTGGGGCTGGTCGATTCTTACTTGTCCGTCATGCTGACCGGCGGCATCAGCACCTACAACATGCTGGTCTTGCGCAGCTTTTTCCTGAATATACCGGACAGCCTGGAAGAGGCGGCCATCATCGACGGCGCGTCGGCGCCCTACGTCCTGTTCAAGGTTGTTTTGCCCTTGTCTTTGCCGGCCATCGCGACGATCGGCCTGTTTTATGCCGTCGGCCACTGGAACGCCTACTTTACGCCGATGATCTACCTGAACAGCCGGGATAAATGGCCGATGCAGGTCATCCTGCGTGAAATCCTCTTTGAATCGACCGAATCCCTGCGCAGCGGCGAAGGCGATCAGATGGCTGAATCCAACATCGGTCCGCAGTTGAAAATGGCGATGGTTATTGTTACAATTGTCCCGATTGCCCTGCTCTACCCCTTCCTGCAGAAATATTTCGTCAAAGGAGTCCTGATCGGCGCTGTTAAAGCCTGATCACCGGGGAAATTGAAATTTATGCGCGAAAATTTTGACATCATTTACGATCGGAAAAATACCGATTCTGTGAAATGGGACTGTGCCGACCGTTTCTTTCAAGGTGCGGAAGTGCTGCCAATGTGGGTCGCGGACATGGATTTCCAGGCGCCCCGCGAAGTGACCGAGGCGATTCGCCTACGCAATGAACAGGGTATTTATGGCTATACGGAAAGCATGCCGGAGTCTTTCCGCGCCGCCTTCGCCAACTGGGTGCAGCGAAGGCACGGCTGGGCCGTCCGGCCGGAATGGCTTTGCCATACGCCGGGCGTGGTGCCGGCTTTGTATACGGCTGTCATCGCTTTCACGGAGCCCGGCGACCGCATCATGATCCAGCCGCCGGTCTACCCGCCTTTTTGCAGCATCATTCGGGAAAACGGCCGCCAGCCGGTTCTCAATCCCTTGAAAATCGAAGGCGGCAGGTATGTTATGGATTTTGACGACATGGAGCGCCAGATGAAATCCGGCGTGAAAATGCTGATTTTATGCAGCCCGCACAATCCGGTCGGCCGGGTCTGGGAACGAGACGAATTGCTGCATTTGGGGCGTTTGTGCCTGGAAAATGACGTGCTTCTGGTTTCCGATGAAATTCATGCCGACATTGTCTTCGCTGGCCGCCGGCATCTCCCGGCTGCCTCGCTCTCCCGGTTGATTGAGCAAAAATCCATCACCTGTATGGCCGCCAGCAAAACTTTCGGCCTGGCCGGCCTGATCACTTCGACCGCCATCATCCCCAACCCGCAGCTGATGGCCCGGTTTCACCACCAGCTTCAGGTCATGGGGCTGGATTCCGGCAATGTTTTCGGGATCACAGCCTCCCTGGCAGCCTATCGGCACGGCGAAGAATGGCTGGAGCAGCTGTTGAAGTACCTGGCCGGCAATCTTCTTTTCCTGAAAGACTTCTTGGCCGAACATATTCCGCAGATCGAATTTATCCTGCCGGAAGGCACCTATCTCGTCTGGCTGGATTGCCGGAAGCTGGGATTAAGCCCCAGGAACCTGTCAGCGATGCTGACTGAGAAAGCTAAAATCGGCTTGAACGAAGGGACCGCTTTCGGCTGCGAAGGGGCCGGGTTTCAACGAATCAATATCGCCTGTCCGCGATCAATCCTCCAGGAATGCCTGCAGCGGCTGGAGCGGGCGGTCAGGTCAGAATCAGGCCAGCAGGTACAGTCCCGCCAGTAAAACGAAGGATATCGCCATCTGAATTAACGCAAAGCGAAAAACGGTCTGGGTATTGGACCAGCCGAGATTTTTCCGGACATGGTCGTGCAGCGGCGTCCGGACATTTTTCAGGATATGGATTTTCAGGAAGCGGAGCAGGGAGACTTTGACCAGGCTCGCGCCGCCGTCGGCGATCAGCAGGGCCGCCGCGGGTATATAAAGGAGTGGCTGGCCGCTTTGTAAAACGATGATGCCGATAAACAGTCCCAGGGCGCGCGAACCGGCGTCGCCCATGATCATCTGGCTGGGCGTGGCATTAAACCAGAGATAAGCCGCCAGAACGCCGGCCATGATGAAAATCCACAGGTTCTCGCCCGGCAGTACCGCCTGGTACTGACCGACCAGGTACACGGTGGCCAAAGTAATCAGCACCAGGGTTCCGCTGAGTCCGTCCACGCCGTCGGTAATGTTGGTTACATTGATCGAGACCCAGACCAGAAGCGCGGCCAGCACAACATATAGCGCCGGCGCCAGGGTCAGGGATGTCTGGCAGAACGGTAAACTGACGGTGCTGCCGCGGCTCAACAGGATATTCAAGGCCACGCCCAAAGACAAGATTAAATCGAGCAGGCCCTTTTTCAGGTCGCCCCAGGGATGGCTGGCCCGGTCGTCAAAGTATCCGGTCAGCATGGCTGCCAGGATCAGGGCCAGATTGATCCACCGTTCCAGGTTCAGGGGCTGGCTGAGCAAAGTCACGCCGATAAAGACCAGAATGAAAACCAGGCCGGCGCCGCGCGGTTTACCGGCTGACAGGGTTCCTTCGTGGGCAAAGGCCCGGCCCGCGTCGCGCGGCAGTCTGGCGCCCAGGAGCCTGAGCAAAAGAAAGGTCAGAACCAGGGTGGCGATTGTGCCGCCGGCAGCCAGCCAGAGTAAATCAATATTGGAGTTCAGCCAGTAGATCATCGGTCCGGCCCGCTTTCCATATCTTCCGTCGGCTGGCCCTGATCCCTTTCCAGGGCGATCAGGCCGGTCCGGACCATTTTTTCCAGCGGATAGGGTTGCAGAACATCAAAAAAGGCTTTGATCTTGCTGGCTGGCCCGGTAATCTCCATTGTCAGGCTGGTCAGCGAGATGTCGACAATTTTCGCCCGGAAGATCGCCGCTATTTCCATGATCTCTGAACGATTCTGCGGCGTGCAGCCAACCTTGGCCATGACCAGCTCGCGCTGGACCGCTGCGGAAAGCTGCAAGGTATGGATTTCGATGACATCGATCAGCTTGTCCAGCTGCCTGACCACCTGGTCGACCGTATTGTCGTCGCCATTGACAACAATGGTCATCCGTGAAGTGCCTGGCCGCTCGGAAGTGCCGACAGCCAGGCTGTCAATGTTGAAGCCGCGGCGGCTGAACAATCCGGCCACTTTAGCCAGAATGCCCGGATGGTTCTGGACCAGGACCGACAGAACATGCTGCATTTCTTTCATGGCGATCCATCCTTTTCGTTTTTGCCGGAGTATAGGGTCGGCTCATCCGGATCAACGGTGCATTCCAGCAAGAACGGACCTGCCGCGGCCATCATTTGCCGCAATCCGGCTTCCGCTGCCTGGTTGTCCTCCAGTTTCCCGTACCCCATACCAAAGGCGGCTGCCAGCAGGCTAAAATCCGGATTGTGATCCAAGAAGACCTGGCAGCAGCGGCCGCAGAATTTCTGCTTCTGCATTTCATGTACCATGCCGAGACGCTGGTTGTTAAACAGCAGGATTTTCACGTCCAGATTGTAATGGCGGATCGTACCCAGCTCCTGCAGGGACATCTGCAGGCTGCCGTCGCCGCTGACCGCGATGACCGGCTTGTCCGGGCAGCCGATTTTGGCGCCGATCGCCGCTGGCAAGCCATAGCCCATCGTGCCCATACCGCCGGAGGACAGGAAGGTCCGCGGCAGCTGGATCGGATAGTGGTTGGCCGCCCAGATCTGGTTTTGGCCGACTTCGGTGGTTATAATCGCCTGCTCGCCGCAAATGCCGGCCAGGGTTTCCAGAATGTAGGGCGGAAATACAGAGGAATCCCGGCGGGGCGGCAGGTGGGGCGGCAGTCCGGACAGCTTGTGGCTCTGCCGGATCTGGCCGGTTTTAGTTGCCCACTCGTCAAACCGGACGCTCAGGTCCAGCTCGCTTAAGAGAGCCAGAGCCTGCCTGGCATTGGCGACAATCGGCAGCTGCGGCCGGATATTTTTTCCCAGTTCGGCCGGGTCGATGTCAATATGAATGACACGGGCGCGCCGGGCAATTTCCGAAGCCGCCCCCATGGCGCGGTTGCCAATGCGGGCGCCGACGATCAGAATCAGGTCGGCGTGAAGGAGCGCGAAGTTGGCCGCATAGACGCCGTGTGATCCCAAAATGCCCAAATTCAGCGGGTGCCTGGCCGGCAAAGCGCCAATGCCCATGAGGGTTGTGACTACCGGGATCTGGAATTTCTCAGCCAGATGGATCAATTCGCCGCTGGCGTTGCCGGAGATGATGCCGCCGCCGGCGCAGATGATCGGCGCGCGGGATTGCCGCAACAGATCTGCGCAGGCCGCCAAGTCTTCCCGGCTCAGGCAGGCGTCCGGATGATAACCCGGCAGGTCCACCGATTCCGGATAGGCGAAGTCGATCCGGCTGGCCTGCACATCCTGGGGAATATCGATCACGACCGGCCCCGGCCGGCCGGTCGAGGCGATATAAAAAGCCTCGCGAAGGATCCGCGGCAGTTCCGCGGCAGATTTAACCAGATAATTATGCTTGGTGAAGGGCGAAGTCGCGCCGGTGGTGTCCGCTTCCTGAAAACTGTCATGGCCGATCAGGTCCGAGGTGACTTGGCCGGTGATGGCGACCAGCGGTATCGAATCCATATAGGCCGTGGCAATGCCGGTGATCAGGTTGGTCGATCCCGGTCCCGAGGTGACGGCGCAAACGCCGGTCCGGCCTGTGGCCCGGGCATAGCCGCTGGCCGCGTGGGCGGCCCCCTGTTCGTTGCGGCTCAGGATGTGCCTGATGCCGGAATCGTATAACGCGTCATAAAAAGGGCAGATGGCCGCGCCGGGATAGCCGAAGATCGTTTCGACCCCTTCCAGTTCCAAGGCTTTGATAATAGCTTGCGCGCCCGTGATCGGCATTCAGGCACCCCCATTCCCGGTTTAAAAAATCGAAAAATTAATTCCATTCTAATCGGCGCCGGCCCTTCTGTCAAATAAGCCGGGCAGCTATTACAGCTATTACAGCTGGGGCAGTCGGGCGGCTATCCGCGTCATTCGCTCCAGGGCATAGTCGAAAAACTGCTCGTAGGCCGAGCAATAAACATTCGGCAAGCCTCCTGGTCTGGCGTCCGGATTGCCCAGCGGTTCCCGGTCGCGCCGGCAGCCGCCCCGGCAAAGACTGGCATAGCGGCATTGCCGGCATTTTTCGGCGATCGCCAGCGAATCCTCGACGAATTGGGTTGCCCGGCTGCCGGTCAGCATTTCCGTCAATGACTGTTCCCTGATGCTGCCCAGGTGCCAGCGGTCGAGCACATAAAAATCGCAGGGATACACACTGCCGTCCGCCTCGACGACGGCGCTGCAGCTGCAGCGGCCGCTCATGCCGCAGGATTCCGGCGGCTGCCCTTGCAGCATCCGGATCCAGTTGTCGAAGTGCCGGATGCTGATGATGCGGCCACTCTGGAAATCGAGATACCACGCGTCAAAAAGGTTCTTGAGAAATTCCGCGTACCGGTCGGCCGTCAGGGAAAACGAGCTGGATCCGGGCTGGGAACCGAAGTCATCGATGCAGGGGATGAATTGCAGATATCGGAAACCGTTCGCCGTTAATGACCGGTAAATCCGCCGGGCGCGGCGGGCCAGTTCGCGGGTGACTACGCACAAAATATTGAATTCCACACGATGCCGGTCCAGGAGCCCAGCCGCCTGCAGGACGCGGTTATAAGTTCCCTTGCCCTGCGAATCCAGGCGGTTGGCGTCGTGGATGTCTTTGTCGCCGTCCAGCGACAGGCCGACCAGAAAACGATTCCGGGCCAGGAAATCACACCAATCGTCATCGAGAAGCAAGCCGTTGGTCTGCAGGGTATTGTGAATGGTTACCGACGGGCGGCGGTATTTTTCTTGCAGATCGATCAGAAACCGGAAAAAATCCAGGCCGGCCAGGGTCGGTTCGCCGCCCTGAAAAGCGAATGTGCAGGATTCCTCCGCTTCAGCCAGGGCGCGCGACACCAGTATTTCCAGCGTCTCCCGGCTCATCCGCCCGTAATCGGCCACTTCACGGGACTGGATGACATTCCGGTAAAAGCAGTACCGGCAGCGCATCTGGCAATTGCCGGATGCCGGTTTGATCAGCAGGCTGAGATTTTTCACAAGAACCTCCCGCGGACGGTATCGTCTTTCACTCTACTGTCCGGGGGAAGTGCTGTCAAGCGGCGGCGTTGCGACCCTATTTCAGGAAAATCTCGATAACCGGCACCAGGACGTTGGGCTGGCGGATTGGCAGTTCGAGCGCGACTTTGCCGTCCTTGTCTTTCCAGAAAATCTCGCTGCCGTCATTGAGCAGCTGGCAGTAGTCGATCTGATCGGCCAAACCTTCGAGAAACAGGGTTTTGAACGGCCAGGCATAGATATGCAGATAGAGCCGTTTGCCGTTCTGGGTGTAGCGGCAGTCTTGCGGCGCTGTAAACTCCGACTGGGTACAGCCGCAGATCGAGCGGGCGTGCAGATGCATCCATTCGCCCAGGGCCGCCAGGGCTGATTTAGCCCGGGCGTCGAATTCGCCGCGGGCGGTCGGGCCAACGTTCAGCAGCAGGTTGCCGCCGCAGGATACAGTGTTGACCAGCATCCGAACCAGCATTTCCGGCGATTTCCAGGTCATCTCCTCGCGATGGTAGCCCCAGGAGCCGCTGAAAGTCTGGCAAGCTTCCCAGACGACCCGTTCGCCGGTCTCTTCATGGCGCACCCATTCCAGCGGCTGCCATTGTTCCGGAGTCCAGAGGTCCTGCTCGAGATCAGTGCGGTTGTCGATAATGATGCCGGGCCGGATCGACCGGGCGGTCGCGATCAGCTTCTCCGCCTCCCAGTCGTCCTTCGATTTGCCTTTCATCCAGGCCTTGTCGCCGGTACCATTGTACTTAGCATAAGAAAAATCAAACCAGAGGATGTCGATCTCGCCATAATTCGTCAACAGCTCGGTCACCTGGTCGCGCATATACTGGGCGTATTTACGCATATCGCGCCCCTGGTTCTGGGCCAGGGCATCCGGATCGTCACGGCGGGGATGCAGCGTATCGATCGGGAAATCCGGGTGGTGCCAGTCGATCAGCGAATAATAGAGCCCTACCCGCAGGCCGGCTTCCCGAAACGCTTCCGCATATTCTTTGACCAAGTCGCGGCCGAAAGGCGTGTTGGTGATCTTGTAGTCCGTAAATTGGGAATCCCAGTTGCAGAATCCTTCGTGGTGCTTGGCTGTCAGCACCACATACTTCATCCCGGCATTTTTGGCGTCTTGGGCCCACTGGCGGGCATCGAACAAATCTGGATTGAAGTACTTAAAATAAGTCGCGTATTTCTCCTCAGGTGTTTTCTCGCGGTTTTTCACCCATTCGTGCCGGGCCGGCATGGCATACAAGCCAAAATGAATAAACATGCCCAAGCGGTCGCGGACAAACCATGCGGTATCTCCCGGTGTTTTTCTGACCTGATGTTCGCTGTTCATAAAGTGCCTCCTTGTCGGGCGGATGTTAAGAACCGGCTGCGTCCAGATCCATTATAGGGCATTTTCCCCAAGCCGGATTTGGATCTTTTCCAGCAGTATTTGTCTAAATATGACCTCATCCGGCCCAACTGCCGGACTATTCTTTTTTCTCCGCCGCCGCGGTAAAATGAAAGACGGTACCGGCTCACCGCCGGCGCCGACTCTGTTGTCCAGGAGGCCGCCATGCAGGATTTTTCATACACTGCCGCCGACAGCTCGTTCCTGCTGTCGCTGGAGAAACAAAGGGCGCCGCATCAGATGGTCGTCAACCATTGGCATGATTCTTACGAAATCTATTACTTGCTGAGCGGCGAACGCTGTTATTTCATCAAGAACCAGACCTATCGCCTGACCCGGGGCAGCCTGGTTCTGATTCAGCCGCAGGAGCTGCACCGGACCCTGGCGGCCGCCGGAGTCGGCTGCTGGGAGCGGATCCTGATCAATTTCCGGCCCGATTTCCTGATCGCAGCCCATCCGGAGCGGATTGCCTGGTTAAGCGAGCTGTTCCGCAGGCCCTACCGCTTGCTGCAGTTTTCATTAAAAGAACAGACGGCAGCTGAGGAAATCCTCATGCAAATGCTGCACGAAGCCAGCCAGCAGGAAACCGGTTTCCTGGAAATGCTTGCCGCCCATCTGGTCCGGCTGCTCTTGCTGGCTGTCCGCCAGAAGCCCTCCGGACCGGAAGCCCCGGACAGCCGGGACACCTGGCAGAACAACCGGGCGGCGCCGATTGTCAGCTACCTTAATGAACATTATCCGGAAGCGCTGTCCCTGGCCGGTTTAGCCCAACGCTTTCATTTGAGCGACGGCTATTTATGCAAAATATTCCGGGCCGCAACCGGCTTCACGGTCATCGAATACCTGAATCAGGTTCGGATCCGGGAAGCCCAGAATCTGCTGCGGCAAACGCCGGACAGCGTCCTCGAGATCGCCGGGCGGGTCGGGTTTGGCAATGTTTCGCATTTTGGCCGGATTTTCAAAGAAATCACCGGTACGCCGCCCGTGTCTTATCGCAAGAGGTATCGTTAACCGGCGCCGTCAGGCTGCCGGTCAGCCCTGGGTATAGAGGCGCCATTTATCTATTGGCCCCATCCTGGCAGAATAATCGCAGATGATGTCCTGGTAGCGGGCGGCGACTTCCTGAATCACATCCGACCAGGGGCGGCCGAGAATTTGCCTAGCCTGCCGGCCAACCGCCCGGCGTTCACCGGTATCGCGGAAAGCGCGCTGAAAAGCCTGGCAGAGGCTGCCGGCATCGTTTTCGCACAAATAGGCGTTGACTTCGTTCCGGAGGTCTTCCGCCGCGTTCGATCCGGCGATCAGAACCGCCGGGCACCCGGCGGCGGCAGCTTCCCGGATAACCAGCGGCGCGTTGTCGTAGACCGAAGGCAGCGCAAAAAGATCCGCCCGCAGGTAAATCGCCGAAAGAATGTTCCGGTCGTGAATGACGCCGGCAAAGATGGCATCGTCGCCCAATCCCTGGGCGCGGGCTTGCTTCTCCAGATCATCCCGGGCTTTGCCGGCGCCGACCATCAGCAGTTTGAACCGGCCGCCTTGCTGTTTATACCGGGCTGCGGCTTCGATCAGCAGCGGCAGGTTTTTCTGGACAATGTGCTGTCCGACAAAGAGAATCACCGGTTCATCCGGCAGCAAGCCAAACCGGATGTTCACAGCCTGGCGGGCGGCATCAGGATCGGCCGGATAAATGAAATCCGTGCCGTTGGGCATGATTTCCGGTGTTTTGCGATAGCCATAATCACATAGGGTCCGGGCAGTCGCGGCATTGACCGTCCAGACATAGTCGGCATGATTGTAAAAATGGGCGATCAGCTGGACGGCCTTTTCGGCGAGCATTTTGCTGCCTGTCGATTCCAGGATGTCGTCATAGTATTTAGAATGGAAGCTGGCCACGAGCGGGATGCGCCGCAGGCGGGCGATGCGCCGGGCTTCGGTGCCAGCCATGAACGGGGTGTGGGCATGCACGAGGTCGGGCGACAAGTCATGTTCGTTATAAAGGAATTTCATGTCCAGCAGCGGCAAGCCGTAGCGGTAGGGGGGGCGGCGGCTGATCGGCGACGAACGGTAGCGGATGATCGGGTAAGGCTCCGTGTCCTCGTAACCGCGCGGCGCCGCGGCGGTGGCGATATAGCAGGAATTGGCGGACTGGCTGAGCCAGCGGGCGTAGTTTTGCACTGTGATAATCACTCCGTCAACTGCCGGCAAGTAAGTGTCGATGTATTCTCCAATCAAAATCGGGGATTGGGCTTGATTCGTCATCCTTGCTGAACCACGCTTTCTTTGATCTTTCTACAATGAACGGTGCTGGATATCAGGCTCACCGAGCCAGCCAGCCGCCGTCGACCGGAATAACGATGCCATGGACATAGTCTGAGGCATGCGAAGCCAGAAACAGGGCAGCGCCGACGATATCCGCCGGCTCTCCCCAGCGGCCGGCCGGCAGGCGCGCCATAATCTGGCTGCTGCGGACCGGGTCGCTGACCAGAGCCGCATTCATGTCCGTTAAAAAATAACCGGGGGCGATGCAATTGACATTGACCCCCTTGGCTGCCCACTCATTGGCCAGCGTTTTTGTAAATTGCGTCACCGCGCCCTTGCTGCCGGCATAGGCCGGGATCGTCAGGCCGCCCTGAAAAGACATCATGGAAGCCATATTAATAATTTTACCGTATCCGCGGGCAATCATCAGGCGGCCGGCAGCCTGGCAGAGATAAAAAACCGCTTTGGCGTTGATATTCATGACAGTGTCCCATTCGTCCTGCGGAAAATCCACACAAGGGTACCGGCGCTGGGTTCCGGCGTTGTTGACCAGAATGTCGATCGTGCCCATGCTGCCGGCGATCTCTCCGACCAATCCGGCCAGGCCGCCGCAGTCGCTGAGGTCATATTTCCAGGCCTGGCAGCGGACGCCCAGCTGTTCGATTTCCGCCACAGTTTCCGGAGAGTATTTGGAACTGACTATGGCAATGTCCGCGCCGGCTTGCGCGAATCCCAGGGCAATCGCCTTGCCAATGCCCCGGTTGGCGCCCGTGATCAGGGCAACCCGGCCGCGAATATCAAACAGGTCCTGCATGCAAGCACCTCGCTTCATCTTATCGGAAGTTTCTTTTCCATTCGGCCCGGCGCCTGGCCTGTTTGATGCGGTTGATGACATCGCCCCCGAAGAACAGGGCGATATTGAGCAGTGAGACAACCAGCGCGACCCGGCCGGGCCAAGGATTGACCACCAGCAGGTAGACAAAATAAGCCGCGTTCAGATAGGCCAGGTATCTGACTTCGATCGGAATGAAAAAGAACAGCCGCAGTTCAAAATGGGGAAACAAAATGGCAAAGGCAAAGAACAGCGACATATTGAGGAAAAAATTGGTCGCGTAGCCGGTGATCAAGCCCGCGATCACCGTGCCCAGCATGCCGCAAAAATAAAAAATGTTGAACTTGAAGGCGCCCCATTCGTTTTTGAGCGCCGAACCGAGCAGCCAGTAGAAGTATAAAGAAAACAAGATGAACAGGAGACTGGAGGGCGGCGGTATGAACGCAAAGGTTACGATGCGCCAGATCTGTCCCCGCAGGATGTCCGGCTTGCTGAAAGCCAGGTATGACGACAGTCCGAAGCCCGAAGAGAACAGGTCGAGCAGAAATACGATCCCCATGCCGGCGACAATGATTGTCATCAGGTTGCGGATCGCATATTTACCGAGTTTCCGGTCCATTCGACTGAGCAGATTACCCTGGTTCCCCATATTGATCGGCATTTCCTTCCCCAATGAGTGTCCGGGTTGCCCGATGAGCAGGATTTACTGCTGGCTCTCGAAATCCCGGCTTGTTTTTATCTGTATTATACAGCTTTATCGGAACCTCTGGTATAATACAGCATAGATTCTATCCTTTCGGGGGTATTCCTATGCAGCCAGATCCGTTGGATGTCAAATTCGACATGGCCCGCAAACCGATCCGGCAGCGCTGGTATCTGCGTCCGCTGACCTGGGCCGGCAGTTTCCCCGATGTCTGGGCCCGGCGCCTGAAAATTGCGCGCCATGATGTCGACGGGCTGAAACCCCCGTATCTGCTGCTCTGCACCCATATGGCTTTTATGGATTTCAAAGTCACCACCGCAGCCCTCTTCCCCTACCGCGCCAACTATGTCGTGGCCATCGACGGTTTCATCGGCCGGGAATGGCTGCTGCGCAATGCCGGCGGCATCTGCAAACGCAAGTTTACCAACGACCTGACTGTGATCAAGCATATCCGGCAGGTGATCGCCAACGGTGATGTTCTCGCCCTCTATCCCGAGGCCCGTTATTCCCTGATCGGAACCACCTCGGTTCTGCCTGGCTCCCTGGGCAAACTGGTCAAGATGCTGGGCGCGCCGGTCGCTGTACTCAACATCCATGGCAATTACCTGAATTCGCCCTGCTGGAATCTGAATAAACGTAAAATCCCAATCGCGGCCGATTTCGGCCGGATCTTGACCGCCGAAGAGACCGCCGCACTGCCGCTCAGCGAAATCAACGAACGGATTCGCACGGCTTTTGCCTATGATGAATATCGCTGGCAGCTGGAAAACCAGATCCGGATCGATTACCCTGACAACGCCAAGGGTCTGCACAAGGTCCTTTACCAGTGCCCCAATTGTCTAACCGAATACCTGATGGACTCGGACGGCAATCGCCTCTGGTGCGGCCATTGCAAAAAGGAATGGGTCCTGTCGCCGCTGGGCCAGCTGAATGCAACCCAAGGCGAGACCGAATTCAGCCATCCGCCCGACTGGTATGAGTTCCAGCGCCGCGAAGTGCGCCGGCAGATTGAGCAAGGCACCTATGAAGTCAGCGATGAAGTCGATGTCGATTCCTTGCCGAACGCCAAGGGCTACATCAACATTGGCAAGGGCCGCCTGGTTCACAATCTCGAGGGATTCAGCCTGGAGGTCGCAACCCGGCGCGGGCCGCTCAGCCTGAAAAAAACGCCGGCCAGCATGTACTCCTGCCACATTGAATATAATTATGATGCGCGCGGCGACTGCATCGACCTGTCCACCCTGCAAGATACCTATTATATCTATCCCCTCAACCTGCACAATTGCGTCACCAAAATCGCCCTGGCCACTGAAGAGCTCTACGCCTGCCACCAGCAAAAAAAGACCTCGCCCGATAAGGGGTGAGGTCCGATAAGGGGTGAGGTCCGGTAAAGAGACGCGCGGCCGGGTGGCATTTACCCTTTACGCGGTTTCGATGCGGCTGGCGGCTTGCAGGCCCAATTGCTCGACCGCCGCCTCGCGCATTTTGTATTTCATGATCTTGCCGGCGGCATTCATCGGGAACTCCTGGACGAACGCAATATAGCGCGGGGTCTTGTGCTTGGCCATGTGCGAGCGGACATATTCCTTGAGTTCATCTTCCGTCAGTTTGGCGTCGGCTTTCAGGATCACGCAGGCCATGATTTCTTCGCCATATTGCTTGTCCGGTACGCCGATGACCTGGACATCCTTGACCAGGGGATGGGTGTAAATGAAATCCTCGATTTCCTTGGGATAAATGTTCTCGCCACCGCGGATGATCATG
>DOFA01000157.1:701-10694 GCA_003532195.1 Clostridiales bacterium | reverse complement strand
AACGGAGGAACCATCGGTCTGGAGACCGCCGTGCAGATAGCTCTCGATATGATCCAGAAAAAGGCGAATCGGGATCTTCTCGTCCGTATCGTTGCCGGCCAGGTCGATGCCGGCCAGGGATACATACCGGACCTCCGGGTGGCCGGTGAGAATCTGGCGGATGGCGTCAGGCGAGTGTTTTTCGCAGGGGATATAATAAAGAAGCTGCGGATTCAGGGTGAACAACTCATGCGGCATGGCGGGCCTCCTGTAATTTTAAAAGGGTACTCCGTAGTCGAAGTACCCTTGGCTGTGCGATGGCAACCGATACTGATTAATATCTGTTGTCGAATCCGCCTTGCTGACGTCTGGCGTTTTTACGGGCACGGCGGCAATCAGGACAACGAACGGGTTCATTCTCAAACCCCTTCTCTTTGTAGAAAGCCTGCTCACCTTCAGTAAAGGCGAATTCTGCTCCGCAATCCTTGCAAACGATCATCTTGTCCGGCATGGTGCTTACCTCCTGAAAATTATCGGATAAGGAATGAATGACAGTGGCTTCTCATGACTTTTCTAGGAGGTATTACCCTTCTATTCAGTTCGGAGCGGTCTGTAAACAAGCTTAATCCGTTGTGTAAATAATAACATACCTGATATAATCAAACAAGTATTTTATAAAAATTATCCGAGAATTATTGCATCTGAACAAACGAATGACTTTTCTTGACGGATGCCGCCATTGCAGGCCGGAACAGTTCAGTGCTATAATGACTGGAGCGAATGAGGAATCATGGCCGCAAGGTAAAATTGCGGCCGGGTATATTATTGTGGAGGTGTCTTGAATGAAATCATTGGAAGAATTGGATGCTATCCGGCAACGCGCCAAAGCCGGGATGGCGGTCCAGACCAAGGGCGGCCGCAAGGTGGTTGTCGGCATGGCGACCTGCGGCATTGCCGCCGGTGCCAAACCGGTGATGAACACCCTTGTTGAGGAACTGCGCGTGCGCAACGCGAATCATATTGCCGTGTCCATGACCGGCTGCATCGGCGTCTGCCGCCTGGAACCGATCGTTGAAGTCATCGAGGAGAACGGCGACAGGATCACCTATGTCAAAATGGATGCCGCCAAGGCGAAGCGTGTGGTCGCGGAGCATCTGATCAACGGCCGCATCTGCCAGGATCTGACCATCGGAGCTGCGGAAGC
This sequence comes from Clostridiales bacterium, assembly GCA_003532195.1. Classification (GTDB taxonomy): domain Bacteria; phylum Bacillota; class Clostridia; order Saccharofermentanales; family UBA5734; genus UBA8949. The sequence continues at coordinate 9,511 of DOFA01000157.1, read as the reverse complement.
CGCAGCCAAAGCAGAAGACAAGGCCTGAACAGGCTGAACGTTTTACGAAGGAGCTTTGCGCGGCGTCCGGCACACCGCGCAAAGCTTCTTTTCAAAGGAGAATCCGGTGAATTTTGTCATCATCCTGGAGGCCCTGAAGTTTTATAAATCCCGCAGCGCCCGCACAATCCAAGTTTGGTTCGTGCTCTTGTATGGCATCAATATCCTGCCGTTCATCCTGCCTTTTGTCGATCTGAACTTCGACGCTTATGCCCAGGCGCTCGGCGATTTGATGAAAGGCAGCCTGCCCGACGGCGGACTGACGCAGATCATGACCCGGGGCAACTGGATTTTTCTTGGCCTCATGGTCCTGACTTCCCTGATCAGCAGCTTCTTCACGCTGATGTACGCGGTCGGGGTTGTCAGTGAAACCGACGCGGAGCAGCCGCAGCATATACTGCGGCGCAGCCTGGCTTCTTTGCCGCGCCTGCTGCTTTTTGGCCTGCTGATGGCTGTGCCGGCAATCTTGTCATCCTGCCTCGCTTTCATACCGCTGATTGTTTTTGGCGTGATGATGTATTTCCTGCCGCTGAACCTGGCGCTGGACAAGCTGACGCTGACCGAAGCGATGCAGCGCAGTTTTGAAAGCACAAAACAGCGGCGGTTTTTCATTTTCCTGCAGATTGTCCTGCTGTCGCTTTTGATCTCATTGCCGGAAACCCTGGTCGAAAGCCTGGTTCCCGGCGAAACGCTGCCGTACGCTTTTGTCTCGACGTTTTTTGTCGTGCTGCGGGCTCTGGTCCAGGGCCGGCTGATGGGAATCCTGTATTTGCTTATTGTCAAGAAAGTTCAATTTGTGTTACCATCTAAAACAACTGATTGAAAAAACCAGCCCTATCCAGGAGCACTGGCGGCAGGCCGGCCCAACGGACCGCCAAAACAAAAGGAGGACCCATGCCCATGTCGGATCTGAAGCAAGAAGCCATCCAAAAACACATCGAATGGCAAGGTAAGATCGAGGTGATCTCCCGCGCCCCGGTTGCCAGCCGCAACGATCTCTCGCTGGCTTATACGCCCGGAGTGGCGGAACCCTGCCTGGAGATATCCAAGAATGTCGATCTGTCTTATTTATATACCCGCCGCTGGAACATGGTCGCTGTCGTCACAGACGGAACAGCGGTTCTCGGCCTGGGCGACATCGGACCGGAAGCCGGCATGCCGGTCATGGAGGGAAAATGCGTCTTGTTCAAGTCCTTTGGCGATGTCGATGCTTTTCCGCTCTGTATCCGCTCCAAGGACGTCGACGATATCGTCAATACGGTCCGCTTGCTGGCGGGCAGCTTTGGCGGCATCAACCTGGAAGACATATCCGCACCGCGCTGCTTCGAGATCGAGCGGCGGCTGAAAGAATGCTGCGACATTCCGATCTTTCATGATGATCAGCACGGAACCGCGGTCGTTACTCTGGCCGGATTGATCAACGCCCTGAGTGTGGTCGGCAAAAAACTCGAGGATATCAGCATCGTGGTCAACGGCGCCGGTGCTGCTGCAACGGCGATCGTTAAACTGCTGATCGCCTGCGGCCTGTCCGATGTCGTGCTTTGCGACCGGACCGGCGCGATCTGGGAAGGGCGGGAAAATCTGAATCCGGCCAAGGAAGAACTCGCGCGCCTGACCAACCGGAAAATGAAAAAGGGTTCATTGGAAGCGGTTATTGCCGGCGCTGACATTTTTATCGGCGTCTCGGCGCCCAAGGTTCTCACAGAAGCCATGGTCCGCACCATGGCTGATAAGCCGATCATCTTCGCCTGCGCCAACCCGACGCCGGAAATCATGCCAGAACTGGCGCTGGCCGCCGGCGCGGCTGTTGTGGCGACCGGCCGGTCGGACTATGCCAACCAGATCAACAATGTCCTGGCTTTCCCGGGAATTTTCCGCGGCACCCTGGATGTGCGCGCCAGCGACATCAACGACCAGATGAAACTGGCTGCCGCTTATGCGATTGCCGGCTTGGTATCGGCGGAGGAACTGAAAGCTGACTACATCATTCCTTCCGCTTTTGACAAGCGTGTCGGTCCGGCGGTGGCAGCCGCGGTTGCCCAGGCAGCCCGGGATTCAGGCGTCGCCCGCATCTGAATGAGTTTTTAGCTGAGCAACTGAAAACCAGGCTGATGCGGTCAGTCTGGTTTTCAGCACATTATCGGGCTTTGGGGAGGAATATGTATGGGAAGAAAAGAAGAAATACTCAGTCTGCTGGAGCGCAACGCCAGATTAACGGCTGAAGAGATCGCGGTCATGATCGGCCGTCCGGCGGATGAAGTTGAAAAGACGATTGCCGGACTGGAAAAATCTAAAGTCATCCTGGGTTATGGCGCCATGATCAACTGGGAAAAGACCGCTGCGGCACCAGTCACGGCTCTGATTGAAGTTAGGGTTACTCCGCAGCGCGATCAGGGATTTGATCATATTGCCCAGCGCATATACCGGTATCCTCAGGTCAAATCCTGCTACCTGATGTCAGGCGGCTTTGACCTGATGGTGATCATTGAGGATATGACGCTGAAGGAAGTGGCGATGTTCGTCTCCGAGAAGATAGCCCCGCTCGATTCCGTCATCTCAACGCGGACCCATTTTATCCTCAAGAAGTACAAAATGGGCGGCATCGAGTTTGAAATCAGGGATGACGACCATCGGGAGGCTGTTGTGCTATGAACCTGGAGAGCTTCCTGTCCGAATCTGCCCGGGCGATTCCTCCTTCGGCGATCCGAAGATTCTTTGACCTGGCTAATGAAATGAAAGGCCATGTCATCTCGCTGTCGATCGGCGAGCCGGATTTTGTTACGCCCTGGAGCATCAGGGAAGCGGGGATCTATTCGCTGGAGCAGGGGAACACCCACTATTCGCCGAACCAGGGTTTTGTCCGCCTGCGTGAAGCAATTGCCGGATACATGCAGAACCGCTTCCAAATGACTTTCGACCCGCACAGCGAGGTAGTCGTCACCGTCGGCGGCAGCGAAGCGATTGATCTTTGTGTTCGGTCCGTCATCAATCGCGGCGATGAAGTCATCATCCCGGAGCCGTGTTTTGTGGCCTATAAAGCTTGCGTCCAACTGGCCGGCGGCGTGGCGGTCAGTATTCCCTGCCGGATGGAGGACGGCTTCAAGCTCATGCCGGAACAGTTGCAGGCTGCCCTGACGCCGCGAACCAAGCTGGTCATGCTCGGATTTCCCAACAATCCCACCGGAGCGGTTATGAGCCGGGAAGAACTTGACGGCTTGGCAGCCGTTCTGCGTGACAAACCGATCTTGGTCCTGTCAGACGAATTATATGCGGAGCTGACCTATGAACCTGCGGTACATGCTTCGATTGCCAGCCTGGACGGCATGCGGGAACGGACGGTCGTGATCAGCGGCTTTTCCAAAGCCTTTGCCATGACCGGCTGGCGGATCGGTTTTGCCTGCGGGCCGGCGGCGCTGATCGGCACCATGAATAAAATCCACCAATATGCGATCATGTGTTCACCGACCACGGCCCAGGATGCCGCGCTCGAAGCCTTGAATGACAGCGCCAGGCATGTCGCCGGCATGCGCGAGGAATACAACCGCCGGCGCCGCTATGTCGTTCAGGCCTGCCAGGAAGCTGGCTTGAACTGCTTCGAACCGCTGGGCGCTTTTTATGTGTTCCCGGATATCCGGTCCGCCGGATTGTCATCAACGGAGTTTTGCGAACGTTTCCTGCAGGAGGAAAAAGTGGCCATTGTTCCCGGAAACGCTTTTGGCTCCTGCGGCGAAGGCTTTGTCCGGATCAGTTACGCGGCGTCGATGGAGAATATCCGCGAAGCCATGCAGCGCCTGAAGTCTTTTACGGCGAGGTGTATTCAAAAATGATTGAGTTTGACCAGTACCGCCAGCAGCTGAATGCCTTGAGCGAACCGTTGGAACGCTTGCGCGAGGCGCTGCACATCCGGGAAGTGAGCGACGAGATCGCCGAGCTGGAAGTCAGGGCTCAGGAGCCCGGCTTCTGGGACGATGTCGAAAGAGCCCAGAAAATCCAGACCCGCGTCCGGCAGCTGCAAAAGAAAGTCGATCAGTTCCGGCGTTTGCAGCAGGAACATGAGGATCTGCAAATCTTTTGCGAATTAGGCGCCGAAGCCGACGACCCGGCGATAGCCGCAGAGGTGAAGGCCGGGTTGGATCAATTGCAGGCGCAATATGAGAAAATGCGCCTGGAGACACTATTTACCGGCGAATACGACAAGAATAACGCTATTCTCTCGCTCCATGCCGGAGCTGGCGGCACGGAGGCGCAGGACTGGAACGAAATGCTTTACCGGATGTATGTCCGCTGGGCGGAAACCCATGATTTCCAGATCAAGCTCCTCGATATCCTGGACGGCGATGAGGCGGGGCTGAAAAGCGTGTCCTTCATGGTGATCGGCGACAACGCTTACGGATATCTCCGGTCGGAAATCGGCGTGCACCGGCTGGTGCGTATTTCGCCGTTCGATTCCTCGGGACGGCGGCACACTTCATTCGCTTCCCTGGAAGTCATACCGGAACTGGACGAGTCGATCAAAATCGACATCCGGCCGGAAGACCTGCGCGTGGACACATACCGATCGTCCGGCTCCGGCGGGCAGCATATCAACAAAACGGATTCGGCCATCCGGATCACCCACCTGCCGACCAATATTGTGGTTTCCTGCCAGACCGAGCGCTCCCAGGTGCAGAATCGGGAGACGGCCATGGGCATGCTCCGGGCCAAGCTGTTTGCCCTGGCTCAGGCCGCGCATATGGAACGGATCGAAGACCTTAAAGGCAACCAGATGGAAATTGCCTGGGGCAGCCAAATCCGCTCGTATGTCTTCTGCCCCTACACGATGGTCAAGGATCACCGGACCGGATATGAAGTGGTTGATGTTGGCCGGGTCATGGACGGCGACCTGGACGGGTTCATCAATGCCTACCTGTCCGGCATGAAACTGGAAAAGTGACCGGCCGCCGCTGCAAGCCGATTGACTTAGCCGGTACGGATTGATACTATTGGGTTATTGATCGGTGTCGAGGAATCCAGGCCGGTTGCGGCCAGAAACCCTAAAGGATGGATTATGCAGAAAAAAGTGTTGGTAGTCATGGGCAGCGATTCGGATTTCCCGGTTCTGGAGACCTGCTTTCGCACCTTGACTGATTTTGGCATTCCTTTCGAAGCCCGGATCTGTTCAGCCCACCGGACTCCGGACCAGGCGGCTGATCTGGCCAGGAACGCGGCTGCTCGCGGCTTTGCCGTCATCATCGCGGCGGCCGGACTGGCAGCCCACCTGCCGGGTGTCCTGGCGGCGCAAACCATCCTGCCGGTGATTGGCATTCCGGTCAGGAGCGGTGCTTTAGCCGGACAGGATGCCTTGTATGCCATCGTCCAGATGCCGGCCGGCGTTCCGGTGGCCGCCATGGCTATTGACGGAGCTGCCAACGCAGCTGTTTTTGCGGCACAGATTCTGGCGCTGCAGGACGAAACGATTACTGCGAGCCTGATCCGTTATAAAGCGAAGCTGGCTGATTCGGTCGGTGAACGCCAGAAACGCCTGGAGGAAAAGCTGCATGCGCTTTGAAAGCCGGTGCCGGTTGGGCGTCTGGCAGGATGAGTGCGGCGTTTTCGGTTTTTTCGATTCCGGCCTGTCGGCGTCGCTGGGTTACGCCCGGGCCAGCGGCATCCCTTATGGCCAGGGGCTTTTGAAGAACAGCTATGTCGGCCGTGAGTTTATTCAGCCGGACCAGCTCCGGCTGCCTGGGCTACCTAGCCTGACCGGACTGGTAAAAGCCTTGGGATGCCGTCCGGGCAGCCATTGCGCCAGCTGTTTCAACGTCAGTTTCCCGGCTGGCCGTCCGGGGAGCGGATCTGGCAGTTCGGAGGCAGTTAACGATGCTTAATCTCGCAATTTTCGTATCCGGCGGCGGAACCAATCTCCAGGCGATCATGGACCGGATTGACAGCGGCAGTTTGAAACAGGTGCGGATCGCCGGCGTCATCGCTTCCCGGCCGGGCACTTATGCCGAACAGAGAGCGATTGGCGCCAACATACCCTGTATAGTGGTCAGTCGGAAAGATTTCCCGGATATTGTGTCCTATGACCAGACCTTGCTCGATTACATGGACGCCTGGTCGGTCGGATTGGCCGTCCTGGCCGGTTTTCTCAGCCTGCTCGGCCCCGATTTCATTGCCGCTTACCGCAACCGGATCATCAATATCCATCCAGCTTTGATCCCCGCCTTTTGCGGCCCGGGTTTTTACGGGATCCGGCCGCATGAGGCAGCCCTCGAATATGGCGTTAAAATATCCGGCGCCACGGTTCATTTTGTGGACGAGCACTATGACCAGGGCCCGATCATCTTGCAGAAAGCGGTCGCCGTCAAACCGGACGACACGCCGCAGAGCCTGCAGCTGAGGATCATGCAGGAAGCTGAGCAAGTTATCCTGCCCGAAGCCATCGCATTATTTGCTGCCGGCCGCATTCGCATTTGCGGCCGTAAAACCATCATCGCAGACGAAGAACAGGAGGGTCTTATATGATCAGACGGGCTATTATCAGTGTTTCGGACAAAACAGGCATTCTCGGCCTTGCCAAATCTCTGATCGGAGCCGGCATTGAAATCGTATCTACAGGCGGCACAGCAAATCTGCTTAGCCAGGCCGGATTGCCGGTGACCAACGTATCAGACGTGACCGGCTTCCCGGAGTGCCTGGACGGGCGGGTGAAAACCCTGCATCCGAAAATACACGGCGGCATCCTGGCCGTCCGCGGCAATCCCGAGCATCAGGCCCGGCTGCAGGAACTGGGAATCACCCCGATCGACCTGGTGATCATCAACCTTTATCCATTCCGTAAAACTGTTTTGAAACCCGGGGCCAGCCAGGAAGAATGCATTGAGAATATTGACATCGGCGGCCCGAGCATGCTGCGCGCAGCCGCCAAGAACCATCACGACGTGACGGTTCTGGTCGACCCGGCCGATTACCCGGCTGTTCTGGCTGAGATCAGCCAGTTTGGCGATACCACGCTGCCGACCCGTTTCCGCCTGGCCCGCAAGGTCTTTGAGCATACAGCGGCCTATGACGCCCTGATTGCCGGTTATTTCCAACGCGAGTCGCCGGAGCGGGATCTGCCTGATCAGCTTACCCTGGCTTACGACCGCATCGAATCCCTGCGTTATGGTGAGAATCCGCACCAGAGCGCGGTTTTTTACCGGGAAGCGCTGCCGGTAAACGGTTCGCTGACGCAAGCCGGGAAGCTGGGCGGCAAGGAGCTGTCATACAACAATATTGCCGACACGGATGCGGCACTGGCTTTGCTGCGTGAATTCACCGAGCCGACTGTCGTTGCGGTCAAGCATGCCAATCCGTGCGGAGTCGGCAGCGCCGCCGACCTTCTGGCTGCCTGGACCAAAGCCTATGAGGCAGATTCTGTTTCCATTTATGGCGGCATTGTCGCCATGAACCGGACCGTCGATCTGGCGGTGGCCCAGGCAACAAAGGGCGTTTTCCTTGAAGTTCTGGTAGCACCCGACTTTACGCCGGAAGCCCTGGAGAATCTGCAGGCCCGCAAGAACCTGCGCATCCTAAGGCTGCCGGGCGCAGCTGATCCGTTCGCTCCCGGGTCCCGCTGCTTCAAGCAAGTTTACGGCGGCCTGCTGGTCCAGGACCAGGACACAGTTGTCTATGATCCGGCAGCGGCGCGCACTGTCACAACCGCACAGCCGAACGCCATGATGCAAGCTGATTTTGAATTCGCGATGAAAGTCGTGAAGCATGTTAAATCCAACGCCATTGTCCTGGTCAAGGATCGCCAGACTGTCGGCATCGGCCCCGGCCAGCCGAACCGGATCACCTCGCTGGAGATAGCCTTGAAACACGCCGGTGCCAAGGCGGCCGGCTCGATTTTGGGCTCCGACGCTTATTTCCCGTTTTCGGACTGCGTCGAGGCGGCCGCCCAAGGCGGCGTTGCCGCCATCATTCAGCCAGGCGGTTCGATCCGCGACCAGGAATCGATTGATGCCTGTAACAAACTGGGTTTGGCGATGGTCTTTACCGGCACGCGCCATTTCCGCCATTGATTGGAAATTCTGGCCCAGGGGGAGGGAAGCACAGCCTATGAAAGTAATGGTTGTCGGCGGCGGCGGACGTGAACACGCCATCGTCTGGAAACTGAACCAGAGCCCGCGAATCACAAAATTGTACTGTGCGCCCGGGAACGGCGGCACCGCCAGCTTGGCTGAAAATGTGCCGATCCGGGCGACGGATCTTTCGGCCCTGGTTGGCTTTGCCCGGAACGAGCGAATCGACTTGGTTTTTGTCGCTCCCGATGATCCGCTGGCCCTCGGGCTGGTCGACGATTTGTCGGAAGCCGGCATTCGGGCATTTGGCCCGCGCCGCTCAGCCGCGTTCATCGAGGCCAGCAAAGCTTTCGCCAAGGACTTGATGCGCCGCTACCGGATCCCGACGGCAGATTATGCCGTCTTCACCGAATTAGATTTGGCCCTGGCCCATATTGAACAGGCGGAACTGCCCATTGTGGTCAAAGCCGACGGCCTGGCCCTTGGCAAAGGGGTAATCATTGCCCAGACCCGCGCCGATGCCCGCCAGGCGGTTCGAAGCATGATGGCCGATGCGGCGTTTGGCGCAGCCGGCCGGAAAGTGGTCATCGAGGAATTTCTAACCGGTCCCGAACTGACCGTATTAGCTTTTGCCGACGGACGCACGGTCCGCCCGATGATCTCGTCCCGCGACCACAAGCGGGCTCTTGATGGCGACCAGGGGCCGAACACCGGCGGCATGGG
>DOFA01000157.1:0-679 GCA_003532195.1 Clostridiales bacterium | reverse complement strand
CGACGCCCTAAGATCGGAAGGCCGCCCGTTCAGCGGCGTGATCTATTTCGGGCTGATGCTGACCCCGGCCGGACCCAAAGTCATCGAGTACAATGCCCGTTTCGGCGACCCGGAAGCCCAGGCGGTCCTGCCGCTTCTGGAAAACGATCTGCTCGACGTCATCGATGCCGTTCTTGATCAGCGGCTCGACCAGATTGACATTCGCTGGAAGAAAGCCTGTTCTTGTTGCATCGTCCTGGCATCCGGCGGTTATCCTGGCCAATACCGGACTGGCTTTCCCATTTCCGGACTAGACCAGGTGAGTCCGGATTGCCTGGTTTTCCACGCTGGCACGCGCTTGGAAGGACAGGGTGTGATTGCTACAGCCGGCGGCCGCGTTCTTGGGGTGACGGCACTGGCCGAAACCCTGTCGGAAGCCATACGCCAGGCTTATCTGGAAGCCGGACGGATACACTTCGATGGTCTGCATTATCGCCGTGATATCGGCCGAACTCTATGAGAATCGGACTATGCGGTGGAACATTCGACCCTCTTCATAACGGCCATTATGCCCTGGTCCAGGCTGCACGACATCACGGCGGCCTGGACCGGATCATTGTCATGCCGGCCGGCCGGCCGCCGCACAAGCTGACCCATGCCGTTTCCATGGCTGGCTACCGATATGAGATGGCTTGCCGGG
>DOFA01000135.1 GCA_003532195.1 Clostridiales bacterium | reverse complement strand
ACTCGGGGTGAGCGGTGCGACCGATACCATGCTCGACCTGGCAGCCGACCTGGCCGGCGGCATTATTGCCGGCATCGCCGCCCGACGGGGCTTGCGCCGTGATGCGCGGGCTTTCTATCAACGCTATATCGCCGGATTTCTGATCAACTGGCCAGAAAAAGAATCCGACCAGCTAACAGGAGGCGAAGATGCGCCGCAAGACCGCTGACCTGATTTGGATTATCCTGCTTAGCTGCTGTGCCTGCCTGGTTTTTTTCTGGGTAGCCAGAGTGATCCAGCCGAGTTATCCGGTTAAAGCGACGATTCGCCTGCTGCTGTTCCTCGGCGCGCCGCTGGTTTTCTGGATTCTCCGCCGCCGCCTGAGCCTGGGCGAGATCCTGCGTCGGCTCTTGCCGCGCCGCAACCAACTGAAGCAGCTTGGGCTTATCCTGATCGCCGGGGCAGCGCTCATCCTGCTGGCCAATTGGCTGGTTGATCCGCTGTGCCGGCTTTTCGGCGTCGAATCGATTGTGGCGGAAATCAGCTCCCGCTCGCAAACCAACCAGGAACGCATGATCAAAGCGATGATTTTTATCCCGCTGGTCAATGCTTGCGGCGAAGAACTGTTCTTTCGTTTTTTCTGTGTTCTGGAACTGGATACCTTGGGTTACCAGCGTCTGGCCCTGATTTTCCCTGCCGTCCTGTTTTCCCTGTACCACCTGGCGATTATCCGCAGCTGGTTCAGTCCGGCGCTCTTGATCCTGGTTTTAGGCGGCCTTTTTCTGAGCGGTCTGGTCCTCGGCCTGCTTGTTCGCCGCGACCGCCACATCTGCGGGGTTTGGCTGCTGCACGGCCTGGTCAACATTGCCGCACTTTCGGTCAGCCTCCGGTTTTTTTAATACGGACTCAGTCGGCGAAAGACAGGCCGTCGAAAACCTCTTCCCCGAAGTATTCAATGCCGCTGACCAGAACCTGATAATGGTCTGCCAACTGAAACCAGCCTAAATCGCCGGCTTCGGTTCGCAGCTGGATCCATTCGCTGTTATCGGTTTGAACCAGGTGTGCGGTCTGGCCAACCTGGGCGGTCAGAAAAGGTTCGGTGGAATCGGGCGACTGCAGCAACGGCAAGTCCATTTTCAAGGTCACGGCTGTTTCGGGGAATTCCTCGCCCGTTTCCCAGTTATAGCTCCACATCGGATAATAATCCTGAGGTATGGCATGCAGCAGCTTATCGGCGCCGATCGCCCAGGGTTCGTAATAGAACCAGGTATGCAGGACGTTGCCGCGGGCCAGGGCAGTCAGGCCCCCGAAACTGTCCAGCTGAATCGAGCCGGTCCCGAAAGGATCGATCGTGACCGTCGGGCTTAGGAAATCGCAGATCATGCCGGGAACGACGCCGCGTTTAATCAGCTGGTTTCCATCATAGTAAAAGAAGTGCACCTGGTAGTCGTCACTGGCGCCCTGTTCCTGAATCGCGATGTCCAGATAGGAATCGCCCGTGTCCAGATTGACCAGGAAAAACCAGTCGGGGACGAACATTTCCCCGGCAAAGCGTTGGGTGGACTGGTTCAGGGTCAGGTTAAAGGAATACTCGTCAGTGCAGGTGTAAGCAATAGATTCCGCTCCGGAATCCTGATTCAGGTCAACTTGATGAGTCTCGTCGGCAGCCAGAACCTGATAAGACAAGTCCAGCGGCACAGTCGTCTCAATGGGGCCGGTCGGGGCGGCCGTTTCTCCGGAGGTTGTTGCGGCTGCGCTGCCAGTCGTTGTGGCGACGGCGGTGGTGCCGGAGGTGCTGCCGGAAGTGGCAGCGGTAGGCTGGCTGGTCGCCGGTGCGGTCGTCTGGCCGCTCGGCTGGCTGGCGGCAGGCAGGCAACCGGCCAGCAAACCTGACAGCAGACCAGACAGCAGGGCCAGGATGATTATTGTGATCCGAACCACGGAACGCTTCATGAACCCGCCTCCTTGCATTGACCTGCCCTCAAGGCGAACGACCTGGCCGAAGGGCCTTTTCTGCTTTCAACTTAGCATGAGATTGCTGTCTTGGCAAGAGATTGGCGCAACCGGGGCTACGAAGCTCCGGACAGTCGCGAAAGGGCTTGACAAATTTAACAGTCTGTATTATTGTATTAATCAGTTAATACAATAATACAAATAAACCCAGGGAGGATACCAGACCATGCCGGTTGAATTTACCGCTGAAACGCCGATTTACCTGCAGCTGTGTCAGCTGTTCCGGCAGGCGATCGCGGCGGGCGAGCTGCCTCCGGGCAGCCGGGTGCCCAGCGTCCGCGATCTGGCGATCGAGTACGGCGTCAATCCCAACACCGTGCAGCGGGCCCTGGCCGAATTGGAGCGGGATGGGCTGCTTTATGCCGAGCGCACGGCCGGCCGGTTCATTACTGCGGACGCCAGCCGGATCGAAGCGATTCGCAGCGATCTGGTCGAACGGCAAATCGAAGGTTTTTTCAGGCAAATGCACGGCCTGGGTTATCAAAAGGAACAATTGCTGAAGATATTGGCAGAGAAGTGGAGTGATCAGGATGGCAATGATTGAAATCAGGCACCTCAATAAATCCTATGGCAGCAGGCAGGTCATCAAGGACCTTTCCCTGTCGGCCGACGCGGGGCATATCGTCGGGCTGCTCGGCCCCAACGGCTGCGGCAAGACCANNCGGCAAGAGCACGCTGCTCAAAATCATGGCCGGGCTGATCAGCGATTATCAGGGTGAAATCCTGATTGACGGCCAGAAACCCGGACTGCATACCAAGAGCATCGTCTCTTTCTTGCCGGAAAAAACCTATCTGAGCAGCTGGATGAATCCGGCCGACACTTTTGATTTTTTCAGCGACTTCTATGCTGACTTTGATCGCGCCAAAGCCGAGGACATGCTGCAGCGCTTTCATCTCGACTTGCACCAGCCGATCAGAACTTTGTCCAAGGGCATGCAGGAAAAACTGCAGCTGGCGCTGGTCATGTCCCGGCAGGCGCCGGTCTATCTGCTGGACGAGCCCATGGGCGGCGTCGATCCGGCCTCCCGCAGCGCCATCCTCGACCTGGTCCTGAAGAATTACCAGGAAAACGCGGTCATGCTGCTGGCGACCCACCTGATCCAGGATGTCGAGCGGATTTTTGACCGGGCGATCATTATGGGTTTCAATGAACTGATTATGGACGAAGAAGCCGATGTCATCCGTCAGCGTTACGGCAAGAGCATCGATGAAGTCTTCCGGGAGGTGTTCAAATGTTCAGTAAACTTATGAAACAAGAATTCAAGGCCATGCGCCGGATCGTCCCGTTTGTCTACCTGGTCACGGTGATCATGATCCTGACCAGCCTCTTAACCAGGCAGCTGGAGATCGAATGGCTGTCCACCTTTTTGCTGGTGATGCTGGTTCTTTTTGGCCTGGCGGAAATTCTGGTCACCTACGTGCTGGTCTTCTACCGGTATTACAAGAACCTGTACAATTCGGAAGGCTATCTGATGCATACGCTGCCGGTCCGGCCCAGCCAGCTGCTGACCAGTAAAATTGTTTCCTCCTTTATCTGGCTGCTGATCAGTTACACGATCATGGTCGGGGTTGTCCTGACGATCGCCCTGCTGGTCAGCGGCGACCAGGGCCTGAGCATCGGCCAGATCCTGGATCAGGTCATGATTGGCGCCGGACTGACAAGATCTGCCGTGAACGGGCTGATTGTGGCCATATTTCTCTATCTCTGCCTGTCAATCCTGCTCTTGCTGGCACAGGTCTTCTTTGCGATATCCCTGGGCAACCATGCCCGGTTTCACAGCATGGGCCTGGCAGCGCCGATCCTGTTTTACATTGGCATTTACTTTATCACAGAAATCGGCATCCTCGCCGGCATGGTCCTGGTGCCGCTGGGCATCACCGTCGAGAACCAGTCCCTGCGCCTGGTACCGCGCAGCATGCTGACCACCTTGCTGAATCCAAACGAATTCGTCTTCGGCCTCGGCAGCATCCTGTTCATCATCCTGGCTGTCATCGCCCTGTTCCTGGGTACTTCCAGGCTGCTGAACCGGCATACCAGCCTCAGGTGAGTGGATGCCGGCGGTTTTGGATCATACGACACGCCCGTGTTTGATACGCCCGGAACCGCATGGCAGTTCCAGGTGTGTTTCGTGTGGCTTGTGATCCCGGCGCCGGACGGTTAAAATAGAGGCAACGCGGCAAAGAAAGCGACGGAGAGAACAGATGAAACTATACATGAAGCAGCAGGCCTTCTCCCTGCGCAATCGTTTCACCATCCGCGACGAAAAAGATCGCGATGTTTTGACGGTGGAAGGCGAGCTGTTCACCTGGGGCGCCAAACTGCATGTCTATGATCTGAACGGCAGGGAGATTGCCTTCATTCGCCAGCAGGTGCCGAGTTTCCGGCCGCGCTACTACATTGAAATCAACGGCCGGGAGATCGGCTGTGTGGTCCGGCGATTCGCCCTGATCGGCACCCGTTTCGACATCGATGGCCTGGAC
>DOFA01000297.1 GCA_003532195.1 Clostridiales bacterium | reverse complement strand
CAGCCCGCATCAACGTCAACTGGTCAATGACTTGCTGGCCAGCTGCGGCCTGGTTTTTCCGGTCCAGGAAAAAATGATGGATGCCGTGACCGGGTTGTCGGGCAGCGGCCCGGCCTATGTGCTTCTGATGATTGAAGCGATGGCCGATGCCGGGGTCTACCTGGGCCTTAACCGTGACGCGGCCTTGCAAATGGCTGCGATGACCGTTCAGGGAACGGCACGCATGTTGCTGGAGACCGGCCAGCATCCGGCAGTTTTAAAAGACCAGGTTTGTTCGCCCGGCGGCACGACGATCGAAGCGGTTCTGAGTCTGGAAGAGGACGGCCTGCGGGCTGCCCTCATGCACGCGGTTTGCGCGGCAGCTGACAAATCGCGCCAAATGAGAGAACAATCGGGCAGCCATGTCTGATCAGGTTGATATTTACACCGACGGGGCCTGTTCCGGGAATCCCGGACCGGGCGGCTGGGCAGCGATTCTCCGGACGCGCGGCATCGAAAAGGAAATCAGCGGCGGCGAACCCTCGACGACCAACAACCGCATGGAGCTGACCGCGGCGATCGAAGCCTTGTCCCGTTTGAAAAAGCCTTGCCAGGTCAGGCTGTTCAGCGACAGCGCCTATCTGGTGTCCGCCTTCAGGCAAGGCTGGCTTATAAACTGGCAACGCAACGGCTGGAAGAATGCCGCCGGAGACAAGGTCAGCAACCCGGATCTCTGGCAAGCTCTGCTGGCAGCCGTCAAGCCGCATCAAGTCGAGTGGATCAAGGTGCGTGGCCATGCGGATGATGAAGATAACAAGCGCTGCGATCGCCTGGCCGTTGCCGAGATTAAAAAGCTGCGCCAGGGCATGCCGGAAAACCAAGCTTTGCCGTCAGGACCGGAAAGGGAAGGATGAATTCATTGTTGACAGAAAAAACCTTGCAGACCGAAAAATGTTTTGATGGCCGGGTGTTTCAGGTCGAAGTACTGACTGTGGAAATGCCCGACGGGCGGCCGGCGCGAAGGGAAATAGTCCGGCATGGCGGCGGCGCCTGTGTTGTGGCGCTGGATGAGAATCAAAGGATTTATCTGGTTCGCCAATATCGTAAACCTTATGATGATGTCCTGCTGGAGATTCCGGCAGGCAAGCTGGAGACGGGTGAAGAACCGGCTGCCTGCGCGGCTCGTGAATTGGCGGAGGAAACCGGATTGAGAGCCGCTAATATGGAACGGCTGGCGGTTATCTACCCTTCGCCCGGATATTGCAGCGAGACATTGTCCATCTATCTGGCCACCGGGCTGGTCCAGGGCGAAAGCTGCCTCGACGACGGCGAGAACTTGCATTGTCAATCTTATCCGCTGGAAGAAGTCCTGGCCATGATCGACCGCGGTGAAATCCACGACGCCAAAACGCTGGTTGCTTTGCTGACCATCAGCCGGCGCATGGGCGGATCTGACAGCCGGGCGGAAGGGCAGGTCAACTGAAATGGCGCGCGGTAAAGTCAATCAGAAGAAAGAAATCAATGGCATTCTTTATCTGGCCATGGCAGTCATTCTGGCGGTGGCCTATTATCTGCCTGCCGGCCGCAGCGGCTGGATTGGCAGCATCCTGCTGTCCGGCGGCCTGGGCCTGGCCGGATCGGCATCTATGGCTTTGCCGGTGATTTTTCTTTATATGGCGGTCGATTATCTGCTAGAACGTCAGCTTCGCATCACGCGCCTGCGCTTTACCTATGTTTTTATCCTGCTGCTGGGAACCTCGGCGCTGCTGCATCTGCTCTCGGTTGACCAAACCCTCTTGCGGCAGCTCTGCCAGGACACGAAACAACCGGACGGCAACCGGATTTTAGCCAGCCGGGCGATTGCTGTGCTTTGGCAGTCCGGGATCGATCCGGAACTGATTGCCGAAACAGGACGAAAACTGACCGGCGGCCTTTTGGGCGGCAGCCTGGCCCAGGCAATGCTGGCGATTGCCGGTTCGATCGGCTCGCTGGTTCTGGTGGGCGCCCTGCTTTTATCGCAGATTATCCTGCTGCTCAATGTTTCCCTGTCCCGGGCCTTGGACCAGACAGCTCATGTGATCAAGCAAACCGGACAGCGCATGAACGAAGCGGTTCATTCCGGCGTGGCTGCCGTCCGGGAACGCCAAACGGCCGAACGGGCAGCAAACCGATCCTTTGACCTCAAATTGCCGGAAGAGAAAACAGATGATGACTCTGAGCCCCAGATGGCTTTGACAGAAGCTGCTGCTGCCGGAAAAGAGAACCCGCCAGCTTCCGCCCAGCACCGGACAGGATTGCTGGGCGGCCTGCGCAAACTATGGCCAGGCGCCGCTCCGGATGCACCGGACGATCTTGCCGTGCCAGACTTTTTACAGGCTGCTTCAGCCGGCGAATCAACCGGGAAGAATCAAAATGCTGAGCTTGCTGTCCCGGCGACAAAATCACCTTATGATTTGCTGATTCAAGATACACAGGTATCATCAACGAGCAGCCAGCCCGAAGTCCAACTCCCGGCCGGTGTGCATCGCGTCGGCCAGAACTTAAGTTGTCCGGATGTTCACAGCGGGCAGGCAACCGACGAACAGCCGCAGCTGCCGGACGGCCGCGCCCATTGGACTGACCGTGCCGATACTGCGGCCGGCGGCGCCGTGAGTGTGATGCAAGGCCGTAAAGCCAAGCTGACCGGGCCGCCAGGATCACAACTGTCGCTGGAAATCCCTTACCAGACGCCGCCTCTTGATCTGCTGCGGGAAGAACAAACCTCAACAGCGGTCCGCAGCGCCAACAGCAGCTCAATTCAAGCCTTGGGCCGCAAATTGGAACATACTTTGGAAAGTTTTGGCATACAGGCATCGGTTGTTCAAGTAACAACCGGACCAACCATCACCCGTTTTGAACTCAGTCCAGGCCCGGGAGTCAAAGTCAGCCGAATCGTCAGCCTGGCTGATGATATAGCTCTCAATCTGGCAGCCATGGGGGTTCGGATTGAAGCGCCGATTCCGGGGAAATCGGCAATTGGCATCGAAATACCGAATAAGGAAACCTCCCCGGTCCTGTTGCGCGGCTTGTTGGAGTCGCCTGAATATCAACGGATAACCGCACCTCTGACGGCTGTGCTGGGGCGTGACATCCAGGGCAGCCCGATTTTCTGCGATCTTGCCAAAATGCCCCATCTGCTGATTGCCGGCGCCACCGGTTCCGGGAAATCGGTCTGCATCAACGCCATTCTCATGAGCATTCTCTACCGGGAAAGCCCAGATGATGTGCGCATGCTGATGATCGACCCTAAGGTCGTCGAACTCAGCGTGTATAACGGCATCCCCCATTTGCTGGCACCAGTGGTCACCGATCCGAAAAAAGCGGCCAACACGCTGCTGTGGGCTGTCAATGAGATGGTGCGCCGGTATGGCTTGTTTGCCGAAAAATCCGTGCGCGACATCAACTCCTACAATGTTTCATTTCGGCGCGGCGAAGAGGGTTTTGAAAAACTGCCGCTGATCCTGCTGGTCATCGATGAACTGTCCGACCTGATGGCCACCACGCCGACCGAAGTCGAGGACGCCATCGCCCGCCTGACCGCCATGGCGCGCGCGGCTGGCATCCATTTGATCATCGCTACGCAGCGCCCGTCGGTCGATGTGATCACCGGAGTCATCAAAGCCAATATCCCTTCGCGGATCGCTTTTGCTGTCGCTTCCCAGGTTGACTCGCGGACTATCCTCGATATGGCTGGCGCTGAAAAACTCCTGGGCAAAGGCGATATGCTCTATTATCCGCAGAGCTCCGCCAAACCGATCCGCGGTCAGGGCGCGTTTGTCACCGACTCGGAAGTGGAGCGGGTGCTGACCTATATCAAGACTCAGCGGGCGGTCGAATATGATCAGGAAATCACCGATGCGATCATGACCGCAACGGCCGGCAATAGCAAGGAGCATGACAGCAGCGAGCAAGATGAGTTGCTGCCGCAGGCGCTCGGTATTGTTGTCGAAGCGGGATATGCATCGGTTTCGCTGCTGCAAAGGCGGATGAACGTGGGATATCCCCGTGCGGCACGCCTGATCGACCGCATGCAGGAAATGGGCTATGTCGGGCCTTTCGAGGGCAGCAAGCCGCGCAAGGTCCTGATCAGCCAAGCCCAGTATCTGGAATTCAAGGCCAGGGAAGGGAACTGAGCATGGCACATTTGCCGCTCAGCCGGGATGAAATGGCCACCAGAGGCTGGGACGAACTGGATTTCCTGTTTGTCACCGGGGATGCCTATGTCGATCATCCGAGCTTTGGCGCCGCGTTGCTGACCAGATTGCTCGAAGCGGAAGGTTATCGGGTCGGCCTGGCGGTGCAGCCTGCGCCTGGCTCGCCGGACAGCCTGCTGGCCATGGGCAGGCCGCGCCTGGCAGCGCTCGTTTCATCCGGTGTTGTCGACTCAATGGTCAACAACTATACGGCCAGCGGCAAGCCGCGCCGGGATGACCGCTATTCTGTCGGCGCCGCCGGCGGCATCCGCCCGGATCGGACGGTCATCCGATATTGCGGCCTGATTCGCGATCAGATGGGCGATATTCCGTTGATTATCGGCGGTATCGAAGCCAGCCTGCGCCGTTTTGCCCATTATGATTATTGGAGCCGCCAGGTCCGCCGGTCGATTCTCCAGGATAGCCAGGCCGATCTGCTGATTTATGGCATGGGTGAGCTGCCGCTGCTGGAAGTAGCCGGCCTGCTGGCCCGCGGCGTACCGATCCGGAAAATTAATGCCATCCGCGGGACGTGTGTTCTGGCCAAGCCGGAACAGCTGCCGTCCGCTTGTGCCGCTTTTATCCGGGATAATCCGGATTTTCGCCTGAACGCCTCGGCCCGAACCGTGGAGCAGCTGACCGGAAAACCGCTTCCGGAAGACGAGGCCCGGATTATGCTGCCTCCATTTGATGAGGTGGTCCAGGACAAGACGGCGTTTGCGATAGCTTTCCGTTACCAATACCAGGAGCAAGATCCCGGGGCCGGTAAAACTTTGCTGCAGCAGCACAGCCGCCGGTATCTTGTGCAGAATCCGCCGCAGCGGCCGCTGACCATGGCCGAGATGGACCGGATCGCCGCTTTGCCTTATGAAAGGACCGCACATCCGCGCCATTTGGCTGATGGCCATGTGCCTTCTCTCGAAGAGGTACGTTTCAGCATCAACAGCCATCGCGGTTGTTTTGGCGGCTGCCATTATTGCGCGATCACCCTGCATCAAGGAAGGATTGTCCAACGGCGCAGCGACGAGTCGATTCTGGCCGAAGCGCGCCTCCTGTCCGGATTGCCGGATTTCAAGGGCTATATTCATGATGTCGGCGGGCCGACAGCCAACTTTTTCCAGGCTGCCTGCTCACGCCAGCGTCAAGGCTCGGTTTGTAAAAACCGCCAGTGCCTATTCCCGGAACCCTGCCCGGCGCTCGAATCCGACCACAGCGCCTACCTGTCAGTCCTGCGGCGCCTGCGCAGCCTGCCGGGAATAAAAAAAGTCTTTATTCGTTCCGGAATACGGTTTGATTATCTGCTCATGGATGTTAAAACTGATTTTTTGCAGGAGTTGTGCCGGCATCATGTGAGCGGACAGCTGAAAGTCGCCCCCGAACATGTCAGCCGGCGGACACTTCAGGCTATGGGCAAGCCGGGACCGGAAGTCTGGCAGGCCTTTCGTGAACGCTACGCCAAGGTCAACCGGGATCTGGGGCTGCAGCAATATCTGGTACCGTATCTGATTTCCGGCCACCCTGGCTGTACGTTGGACGATGCCATCGAACTGGCGCTGGAGATTAAACATACCCGGGTCATGCCGGAACAAGTCCAGGATTTTTATCCAACACCGGGGACCTGGTCCACGGCGATGTATTATACGGGAATGGATCCGCTGACCTTGAAACCGGTTCATGTGCCGGACAACCGGGAAAAAATCCTGCAAAGGGCTTTACTGCAATTCGGCAAACCGGAAAACCACCGCCTTGTGCTGGAGGCGCTGCGCTGCGCCGGACGGGCCGACCTGATCGGATACGGACCGGACAAGCTGGTGCCGGCTTCAATTCGCAGAAACAATGAACGCCTATCGAAACGGGAGGCTCATCAAGATGGTCATCCGACTGATCGCAGACCTAAACGATAAAGCTGCGGGCACGATCTTTCTGGTTGCCGCCGGACTGATGCTGGTTGCCGTCATGATTCTGGCCGTTTCGATTTTTCTGCAGATGCGGCGCGGCCAGGACAGCCGGCTGACCCAGCGCCAGCTGCGCGAGGATATGGCCCGCCTGGCCGGAGAACTGCCCCGGCAGCTGGACCAGCTGCAGAACGGACTGTCAGCCCGGGTTGCCGAGTCAAATCGCGACCAGCGGGAAATCAACGCCCTTTTTCTGGGCCAGTTGCAGCAGTACGGGCAAGGGAGCGGCCAGATGCTGGAAAACGTCCGGCGGACCGTGACCGAAAGCTTGAATAAAGTCAGCGGCAGCCTTCAGGAAATGCAATCGGTCACCGCGGAAGTCCGATCTTTGAAACAAGTCCTGGGCAATGTCCGCACCCGCGGCATAATCGGCGAGCTGCAGCTGGACCGCCTGCTGTCTGATGTTCTATCGCCAGGGCAGTTTTTGCGGCAGGTACGGATACGTCCGGAAAAGCAGGAAGCTGTCGAATTTGCTATCTGTATTCCAGCGACTGCCGAGACTGAGGAAAGGGTGCTTCTGCCGGTTGACGCCAAATTCCCGTTGGATTGCTTCGCCCGTCTGCTGGCGGCTCTCGATGCCGGGGATCTCGAATCGGCGGAGGTCTTTCGCCGGGAATTAAGCACCCGGATCCGCCAGGAGGCAAAAAAAATTGCCGAACTCTACTTGCTGCCGCCACGCACAACCGATTTTGCCATTTTATATCTGCCGACAGAAAGCCTTTTCCTGGAAGTCTCCCGGGATACGGATCTCATAGCTGAGATCTACCGGAACTACCAGATCATCGTAACCGGGCCGTCTTCAATGACTGCCCTTCTGGCCGGCTTGCAGGCGACTTTCCGTCTGCAGACCCTGGAGCAAAAATCCGTCCTGATCGCCCGGCAGCTGGCGGAAGTCCAGCGCGATTTCCACTTGTTTGAAACCAGCCTGGATCGTGTGCGCAATCGCCTGGCGCGTTCGCTCAATGAGATTGAAGATAGCAGCCGCAAAGCCGGACAGGTTCGCCGGCGGCTCGATAGTCTCGAACTGGACGATTGGAACGGGGATGATGCTGACGAAACGGCAGGAGAGGAAGATGATCATGACTGAAAACCATTCCGCAGAAATAATTTGTGTTGGCACCGAACTCCTCCTGGGACAGATTGTGAACACCAACGCAGCTTGGCTGGCGCGCGAACTCAGCCTGCTGGGCATTTATTCGTACTACCAGTCCGTGGTCGGAGATAATCCGGATCGTTTACGATCAGCTCTCGAGCTGGCGGCCGGGCGATCGGACTTGATTATCCTGACCGGCGGCCTCGGGCCGACCCAGGACGACCTGACAATGGCTGCGGCTGCAGATTTTGCCGGCCAGAAACTGATCTTGCACGAACCGAGTCGGATGGCAATTGAAAATTATTTTCGGTCCCTGGGGCGCGAAGTGACTCTAAACAATTGGAAACAAGCCATGATGCCGGAAAAGGCTTTGGTTTTACCCAACCATAACGGTACGGCTCCAGGCGCCATCATTCCATTAAATTGGCAGGGAAGAGCCGTTAGTCTGGTTTTGCTGCCCGGCCCGCCGTCAGAAATGCAGCTGATGTTTTCCGAATCGGTTGCTCCCTGGCTGGAACAGCAATCGACAACCCGGCTGCGGCATTTGTTTGTGCGGATGATCGGCATCGGGGAGTCGGCTGCCGAGACCCGTTTACTGGATCTGATCCAGAANNGGCGCCTTATGCCGCAGAAGGCGAAGTCATGTTCCGCATAACTCAGTCTTGTAACCGGGCGGACGAGCCGGATCTGACGGCCGGTTTGCTGACTGAGGTTCGCCGCCGTTTGGATGAATATATTTATGAAGTTGGTCCGCGCAGTATGCCGGAAGTTGTCAAGGACTTGCTGGAAGAAAAAAAACTGACGATCGGGATCGCCGAATCCTGCACTGCCGGCCTGGCTGCAGCAGCTTTGACTGATATTCCAGGTGCTTCTAAAATTTTTCGTGGCGGTGTCATCGCTTACGACAATCAAGTCAAAGAGCGGATTCTTCAAGTCCCGGCAGCGATCATCGATCAATATGGCGCAGTCAGTGAAGAATGCGCAGTTGCTATGGCAAAAGGATGTCGTAACGTCATTAATAGCGATATAGCTATTTCCATCACCGGAATTGCCGGACCGGACGGCGGCAGTCCGGGAAAACCAGTCGGGTTGGTCTGGCTGGCTGTTGACGGCGCCAAAGGTACGAAGACCCGCCGGATTCTATCAGGCGGCAACCGGGCCAGAATCCGTAAAGTCGCGGTCCTGAATGCCTTGGATCTGGCCCGGCGGTATCTGATATCATGAGCGGGCGCATCAGTCATTCGATAAAAAGAATCACGAACCGTCTGTTTCATGCACCAGAGCGAAAATCCGGGGCGTTATCCATTTCCGGCGCTTCACCCGGGCAAAGTCTGTCCGTTGCGGCAATCATTATGATGATCGGCCTGCTTTTGAGCAAGCTGACCGGACAGCTGCGAGAGATCCTGATCGTGCCGATCCTCGGTTATGGCACGGTTTCCGACGCTTTCATCATCGGTTTCCAGATCCCGGATCTATTTTATCAATTGCTGATCGGCGGTGCGATCCAGGCGGCTATAACACCAACCCTGGCCGCGGCTATCGAGCGCAAGAAGGAACGCGAAGGCTGGCACAGCATCAGCATTTTCATCAATTTATCCGCCATGGCGGTGTTGGCCGCGGTGATCCTCGGAGAAATCCTTTCGCCGGTCCTCATTCCTTTATATAATCAAGGCAAGGCAGCTGAAACCGTCGAATTGGCGATCCGGGTATCCCAGGCTCTGTTCCCGCAGGTCTTTTTCATGATGATGGCGGCGCTGTGCATCGGAATCCTCAATGCTTACCGAAAATTCACCTCAACCTCATTCGGGCCGTCGGTCTACAACCTCTGCGTCGTTCTGGCCATGGTTCTGCTTGGACAAGCTTCCGCCCTGGGCGCGGTTCGGGTTGCGGCCGGGGTCATGCTGGCGGCATGTGTCTATTTTATC